>DASUHB010000066.1 GCA_036273715.1 Gemmatimonadaceae bacterium | reverse complement strand
ATGCGCCGACCCCATCTCTTACATCCTCGTCGTTATCCTTTTGAGCCTTTGTCGTAGATGCCTCCATGTGGCGTTTGGGCGGCGCCTCGCCACGCGGTCACTGCCTGCGCGCCTCAGGGCTCAGTACGCCTTCCCACACCTCGAGATCACCCGCACGAAATCCCGAAGATCCTTTTTTTTCTTCTTTATGGATGCTTTGTCCGTTGTGTCATGTTTTGTCCGCGTCTTCATGAGCGGAGCACTCTACGGATACACGCCTTTCAGTCCCAGAACTGCCACCGCACACCGTACGTGAGGAGCTGTCGCGGCTGCGCGTAGCCCGGGACGATTTCGTAGATCGGCGGGTTGATGCCGTAGGTCGAGTGGAAAAAGATCACCGCGTCGAGAATACGAACCTCGATGCTCCCGACCAGCACGTGGCTGAACAACGCGAACGGCGCGTTGTTGTTGAACGTTTCGTCCGATGTGGTGGTGGGAAAGAGCACGTTCTGCCGGAACTCGTGCGCGATCGACCCGCGAAACCCGAAGTTGCCGCTCGGGAAGCGGCTCAGCCACTTCGTGTCGAGATACAGTTCTTCGCGCGTCTGCACCTGCGGCCGATAGTATCCGTTGTTCGAGTAGCGCACGGCCCAAACGTCGGCGCCGATGTCCTTGTAGAACTTGCCGCGGATCGTGCCGTAAATGCCTGTGGCCGCGGCTGCGCGTTGGGCAGCGAAGCTCGTGTCGTACGCGGGAAGTCCGGGCACGAGCGCGGCGTCGCGCCTCAGGATGCCGCCCGTGAGCCAGGTGCCGAGCACCTTGATGCCGGCTTCGAGCCTAACGGCAACCTGTTCCCCGCCGTCCGCCCCGCCGCCGTGCCGGTGCGTCACCGCGCCGGTGACCGAAAAGAAGTCCAGCGGCGTAAAGCGCGCCGACGCCTCTTCCGTCGACGTCGTATCGGGTCCGCGATAATCGGCAAAGAACGAGACCGCCAATTCCTTGCGCTCGTATGCGAGCCGGGCCTCGAGCGAGTTCATCGTCGAGTTAGGCAGGATGTGCAGCCGGTCGGCGGCGCTCAGCCGCAGACCCCACCGCGTGAAACCGCCCGTGGCCACGAGCTGCTCGGCCGACGCCGTTGTGTCGGCGGAGTCCGCCGGCGCGAACTCGAGCTGCGGATGAAAGTTCGAGTGTTCGGCGAACTGCTGCGCCGCGACCATCACCTGTGCCCACGATCCGGAATCCGGATCGCCGTAGCCCGCGCGCAGGTACGCATCGGTGCGCGTGCGATCCTGCTCGGGGACGACGCCGTTCGTGTTGGTCACGAGGTCCATGTCCTGTTCGTCGCGCGTGCGGCTCGACCGGACCGCGTACCCGTCGATGCTCCAGGGACCCTTTGCCCAACCGAGCCGGCCCGTGAGCGCGAGCTCGTCACCGCCGCCGATGGTGGGATCGCTGTTGGTGCCGTACTGCTGTCCGGTCAGCTGCAGCGCCATCCCGTTGCCGTATCGCTTGCCGTAGAAGCCGCGATACAGGTTCGTGCCCTCGTCGCCCGTCAAGACATCGACGCGGGTGTTGGTCGACGTGCGCTGCACGCGCCAGCTGCGAAGATAGACGCGCAGCTCGTCCGCACCGCGCTCCACCGACACATCCTCGAGCGAGTAGAGCTGTACCTCGGACGGGTCTAACGCGCCCGGCGAGCGCGGATCCAGGTTCTCGACTTCGACGCCGTCGTAGAAAAATCGGATGCGCGCGGGATTCCCGAGGTACGCGGCGTACTGCGGGGATGTGATCCAGCCCGATCGGAAGGTCGTGACGCCGGGAATGAGCTTCAGCAAATCGAGGAGGTTGACGGCGCCGGTGGCGAAGAATTGGTCGCGGTCCCAGTGATACTGCGCGCCGATGCCCACGAGGTCGGGGACCTCGGCGTGGGCGAGAGGCGCTTTGATCGTGTCCTTGGGGATCTGCGTCGTGTCGCTGGCCGTGTCGGACTTGGTCGTATCCGCGTGTGCGGTATCCGACGGCATCGGCACTGCGTGCGCGCTCGTGTCGGCGCGGGTGGTATCCGCGCGTGTCGTGTCGTGCGGCGCCGGCACCGTCTGCGCGGCCGCCGTCCCGGCGACGGCGAGCGCGAGCAGCACGGCCCACGGCGCGCGCCTAACCGAACGGCGAGCGCCGGTCAGCGCGCCCTCCGCCGCACCAGCTCGACGAACGTGCCCACCGGAACGCCGGTCGGGCCCTTCGGGATGTACGTGAGGTCGGATTCCGAGTAGGCGGTGCCGGCAATGTCGAGGTGCACCCACGGAAACTCCTCGGCGAATTCCTTGAGGAACATCGCCGCGGTGCACGCCCCGGCGGGACGCCCGCCGGAATTCTTGATGTCGGCGACGTCGCTCTTGATGAGGTCCTTGTAGTCGTCGTAGAGCGGCAGCCGCCAGCCGGGCTCGCCGGCGCGCATGCCCGCGGCGAGCACGTCGGCGACCAGCCCATCGTCCGTGCCGAACACGCCGCTGGCCGTGTGGCCTAACGCAATCACGCAGGCGCCGGTGAGCGTCGCGGCATCGACCACCGCCGAGGGAGAGAACCGCCGCGCGTACGACAACACGTCCGCCAGCACCAGCCGCCCCTCGGCGTCGGTATTGATCACTTCGATGCTCTTGCCGAGATGGCTGCGCACCACGTCGCCGGGATTGACGGCGGTGCCCGACGGCATGTTGGTCGTGCTCCCGACGAGCCCGATGACGTTCACCGGCAGCGCGAGCCGCGCGATCGCGTCCATCGCGCCTAACACACCGGCCGCGCCGCACATGTCGAACTTCATGGCCTCCATGCCCTGCGCCGGCTTGATCGAGATCCCGCCCGAGTCGAAACACAGCCCCTTGCCCACGAGCGCGATCGGTTGCGCGTCCGCGCGTCCGCGACGGTACTCGAGCGCGATCAACTTCGGATCCTGCGGCGTCCCCTGCGCGACGCAGAGAAACGATCCCATCTTCTCCTGCTCGAGCTCGGCGCGGCCGAGGACGGTGACCTGCATTTGGTGACGCGCGGCGATCTCTCGCGCGACGCCGGCGAGATAGTCCGGTGTGCACAGGTTGCCCGGCATCATGGCGAGCCGGCGGGCGAGCGCCATTCCCTCGCCGATCGCCATTCCGCGCTCGACAGCTTGCGGCGCCGCCTCGTCATCGCACAGAATCACGGCCGACTCGAGCTCTGGGCGACGCTCATCCGCCGGCGGCGGCGTCTTCAGGTCGGCGTATTCCCAGGCGCCGGCCAGCAGTCCCACCGTCACCGCTTCGACCGATTCGTCGCCGCGGCTGCCGTCGTACCAGGCGAGCGCAGCCGCCCCGAGCTTTCGCGCATGGCGCGCCGCGATGCTCGCCGCGCGGCGCAGCGCGCCGGCGGCGTCCGACGGATCGCCTAACCCAACCAGCAGCACGCGCTGCGGGTTCGCCATTCCCGCGGCGCCCGCCAGGTGCAGCACCTCATCGCGCGCGCCGCGGAACTCGCGGCGATCCAGGGTGCGGGACAGCGCTCCGCCCAGCTTCGCGTCGAGCGCCGCGAGACCGGGCGCCACAGTCGGATGTTTTCGCAACGCCAGGACGAGCAGCGGAACATCGACGGAGTCGGCGGCGGACCGGCGTGTGCTGACACGAAGGGGCATTGTCCGGGCTCCACAGTGAGCAACGGAGCGAACGCGGCAGTGCCGCGCGCGCTCCGGCAGGTGATGAACCGAATCTCACGCGAGCACCGCGAACCCCGATAGGCGCGGGCTGAGGCGAGAGGCCGAAATCCGCTGGAAGTTACCGCGGTTTCTACCACACGGAACCCCTGTGGTTCCGGCCGTATTGCACCAGGTGACCGGCGTGTGTCCGGACGCCCATACCGGCGCAGCCGCCTTCGCCTAACGGATAGCCGTTCGGCCGGCTGCACTCATTGTATTGAATTGAGGCGCGGGACGCAGCAAACTTGCCCGGGCACACCTTGTGGAGGGAGACATGGCTGCGTATTCCGGGACACCGCTCGTCGCCAAGCTCGGCATCAAAGCCGGCATGTCGCTGCACGCATCCGGTGCGCCCGGCGACTACGCCGCCCTGCTCCACCCGCTCCCCGATGGCGTGACGCTCGTCGCCCGCGCGACGCGGAACACGGACATCGTGCACGTGTTCGCAACGCACGCGGCGCAGCTCGGGACAGCACTCGAGCGATACCGCCGGACGCTGGGCCCATCGGCGACGGTCTGGGTGTCGTGGCCGAAGCAGTCGGCCAGGGTGGCAACGGACATCACCGAAGACACGGTGCGCGCGCTCGCGCTTCCTCTCGGTTTCGTCGACGTGAAAGTGTGCGCCGTGGATGACACCTGGTCGGGGCTCAAGCTCGTGGTCAGAAAAGCGCTGCGATAACGTCCCTCCCTCGTCGACCCGTTCACATCACGCATGTCTCTCTTTGCCCCACTGACGCTGCGCGGCGTCGCGCTGCGCAATCGGATCGTCGTCTCGCCCATGTGCCAGTACTCGAGCACCGACGGCTTGGCGACGGACTGGCACCTCGTGCACCTCGGCCAGTTTGCGTCGGGCGGCGCATCCATGGTCCTAACGGAAGCCACCGCCGTCACCCGGGACGGGCGCATCAGTCCGCAGGACCTCGGTATCTGGGATGACGCACACGTGGAGATGCTGGCGCGCATCGGGCGGTTCGTAAAATCGCAGGGCGCGGTGTTCGGGATGCAGCTGGCGCACGCGGGTCGCAAGGCGAGCACCGGCCGGCCCTGGGAAGACGGCGGGCCGGTGGGTGTCGATGCGGGAGGCTGGACGCATCTCACGGCGCCGAGCGCGCTGCCCTTTGCCGAGAAGTATCAGACGCCGGATGCGTTGGACACCCGCGGGATCGCGCGCATCGTGTCGGCGTTTCGCGAGGCGGCCGCACGCGCGCTGGCAGCCGGCATGGACGCGCTGGAGCTGCACGCGGCGCACGGATACCTGCTGCACCAATTTCTATCGCCGTTATCGAACGTGCGCACCGACAGCTACGGCGGCTCGTTCGAGAATCGGATCCGCCTCACGCTCGAGGTGGCGGCGGGCGTGCGCGAGGTATGGCCGGAGCGCTTGCCGCTTCTAACGCGGCTGTCGGTGACGGACTGGCGCGACGACGGCTGGACGGTCGACGAGTCGATCGCGCTGGCTCGCCGGTTAGGCGAATCGGGCGTCGATGCCATCGACTGCAGCTCAGGCGGCGTCGTGCCGCATGTGCAGATTCCCACCGGCCCGGGCTACCACGTTGGATTCGCGGAGCGGATCCGGCGGGAGTCCGGTGTCCGAACGGCGGTGGTGGGCTTCATCACGGGTGCGGCGCAGGCCGATACGATCGTGCGCTCGGGCCAGGCGGATCTGGTGGTGATGGCGCGCGAGCTGTTGCGCCACCCGCACTGGCCCCTCGATGCCGCGCGCGAGCTCGGCCAGGAGGTGCGGTGGCCGCCGCAATATCTGCGGGCGAAACCCCGCTGATGGATGGCCGCCGGCTGCCTAACGGTTAGGCGGGAACAGCGCTGCCAGCTCCGGAACCTGGCCGGCCGCCGTCCACCCTGTCATGCCGTGCCGCCACACCAGGGTCTCGGCGGTCAGCGTGCCCGGCGCTGCGAGCGCGCTCTGATCCACCGGTCCTCTGCGCTCGCCGCCCACGGCATAGTACCAGGCAACCGCGGGGAGCGGCGGCGGCTCGTACGCGCCCACCACCGGGGCCGGCGCTGCGGCTGCCGCGGCGGCGCGCTGTCCGAGCGCCGCGCCCATACCGATACCCACGCCGGCTGCCGCGCCGCCGCTTGGATTGCGCGCCGCATCGCGAATCGCATCGGCGCTCTGCAGCTGTGTGTACGTATCGAGCTGCCCGCGGAGCATACTCATGCGCGTCTGTTGATCGAGCGTCGACTCGACCTCCGACGGCAGTGAGACGTTCTCGATCACGAATTGCGTGATGCTCAACCCGTATTGGTCGAACTGCGGCGCCACGCGCTGCTGGACCGCCGCGCCGACCTCGGCGTACTTTGCCGACAGCTCGTAGATCGAGATGCTGCCCTCGGCGAGGACGCCGCTGACTTTGGCAACGATCAGGTCGCGCATCTGGTCGGCGATGCGATCGGTCGCGAAGTCGCCCGTCGTACCGCTCAGTTGCTCGACGAACTTGCGCGGGTTGACGAGGCGCATGGCGTAGGTGCCGTAGGCGCGCAGGCGAACCGGTCCCAGTTGGGCATCGCGTACGATCACCGGGTTGGTCGTGCCCCACTTCTGGTCGACGAATTGCCGCGTGCTGAGGAAGAGCACGTCCGCCTTGAACGGACTCGCGAAGCCGTATTTCCATCCTTCGAACCGCGACAACACCGGCATGTTGGCGGTCGAGAGCTCGTGGCGGCCGGGCTGGTAGACGTCGGCGATACGTCCCTGGTCGATGAGCATCGCCGTCTGCGCGGGCCGAACGATGAGCTGGGCGCCGTTCTTGATTTCGTTGTTGGGGCGCGAGAACCGCCAGGCCATCGTCGTATCGGTCTGGTCGGGCCATTCGATGATGTCGACCAGCTCGCCGCTGATGAAGTCTCGTAGCGTCATTGGGGCTCCGGTGTGCCGCAGGTGGTCAATGGAAAATCGCGTCGAGGAGCGAGCGCAGCGTGACGGCCTGCCCACCCGCCTGCACGTTTACGGTGATCGATCGGACGCCGAGCGCGCTCGCCGCGCCCGCGCGCAGCAGGCCCGGGTCGACAAAGCCTAACGCACGCTGCTCGAGCGCGCGCTGCGCATCATCGTTCTGGCGCATCTGCTGCATGCCGCCCTTGGCGATGAAATCCAGCACGCCGCGCAGCTCATCCTTCTCGAACCACACGCCGTGCGTCTTGCAGACGTCGATGACGATGCCCGACGAATGCGCAAAGTTGACGCGGTTCATCACCTTCCCGCAGTCGGGGCAGTGGACGTAGCGGACGGGTGCGCCGGGCGCGACGCGCGTCGCGCCGGGCAAACATCCTGTCGCGGCGGCGACGAGGCCGCGGGCATCCTTGTCGGTACAGAGTGCGGTAAAGGCATCGGGCGACAGCCACGAGCTGCCACACTTGGAGCACTGGTGCATGGTCGTCGGCCCTACTTGCACCGCCGGCATGTCGCCGTTGCATCCCGGGCAATGGAGCACTGGTCCGCCGACGGCGCTCGGATCGATGACTTTCGCGCCGCAGTGCGGACAGAACTGCGAGCCGACGATCATGGATCCCATGCACGCGGGGCATGCGACCGTCGCGAGGCGCGAGCCGCAATAGACGCATTGCGTGGCATCGGGCTGCGCGGGCGCGCCGCAGTTGGGACAGTTGAGTGACGAGGGCACTGGTGTCCGGCGAGTCGTGAGCGAGAATTCGAGAGCGGTCCTCTCGAAAGGACGTCGAGTCGGGCGGTCGAGTCACACCCGTCGGTACAAACCGACTCTGCGCCCAGCGGCGCCGACTACGATGTCACCACCTCAGCTCACCGATCATGGCGGCGTAGGCGTCGATGCCGTCCCAGATGTTCTGGAGGCGAATGTTCTCGTTGGCCGCGTGCTGATTGTCGTCGTGGTTCGCTACCGGCAGACCCACCAGCGGCTCGTGAAAGAGATCATCGAAGACATAGAGCGGCACGCTGCCGCCGAGCGTCGGCACGACCGCGACCGGCCGATCGGATGCGCGTCCGGCGGCCGCGATCACGGCGCGGGCGGCGGGCGACGACATGCTCGAGCGGAAGGCAGCATAGCCGACGTCCCAGTCGAGCTTGATGATCTTTGCGTGGGCGCGCCGCGTGGCGGAGTCGGGCGTGTCGGTGACGATGGTCCATCCGGTCGCGTGGAGAAACGCCTCGAGCTGCGCGCGCACGGTGTCCGGTTTCTGGTTAGGCACGAGCCGGAAGTCCATCGAGACTTCGGCGTCGACGGGAATCGCGTTGGTCGCTGCGCCGCCCACCGACCCGGCTCTGATCCCGCGCACGTTGAGCGCCGGCCGCATGAGCGCGTCCATCAAACTGCCGGGCGACTCGCTGCGGCCAATCTGGAATTCGTCCTTCAATTCGGACTCGACCGGCGGCAACGCGGCGATCGCCTGGCGCTCGGCGCGCGTTTCCGGGCGGACATCGCGCATGAACCCGGGAATGCGCACGCGGCCGTCGGGCGTCCGCAGCTCGGCGATCAGCTCGGCGGCCATGGCCGCCGGGTTCGGCACCCAGTTGCCGTAGTGTCCGTCGTGCAGCGCGCGGATCGGGCCGTAGATCGTGGCATCGAATCCGGTGGTGCCCCGGGCGCCGAAGTAGAGCAGCGGTAGTCCCGACTGGTAGACGGGTCCATCGCCGATGAGCCAGAGATCCGAGGCCAGCGCGCCGCGGTTGGCAAGCAGGATGTCCCGCAGATGCGGGGAGCCGGCTTCTTCCTCGCCTTCCCAGATGACCTTGATGTTCACCGCCGGCTTTTTGCCTAACGCTTTGAGCGCGTCGAACGCGGCGAGGAACGCGATTTCGGAGACCTTGTCGTCGCCGGTCGAGCGTCCGTAGAGGCGCCACTCGCCGTCGTAGGGCGGCGCCGAGGCCGCCAGGTCGACGACGCGTCCGCCCGCGCCTAACGTTCCCGTGCGCAGGACCGGCGCGAACGGAGGCGTCGCCCACTGGGACGGGGTGACCGGCTGCCCGTCGTAGTGCGCGTAGAATACGACGGTGCGCGTAGCGCCCGGCGTGGTGAGCGACCCGAACACGACCGGCGGCGCTTGGGGCACGCTGAGCAGCCGGGCGTCGAACCCGCGCGACCGCAGCTGCTGCTCGAGGAAGGCGGCCGCTGCCGCGGTGCCCGAGGGGTCCGCCGCAACACTTGGAAAGCGCAGCAGACTGTCGAACTGCGCGATGATCTCTTGCTCGTGGGCGGCCCGCCATGCATCCACCTGGCGTTTGAGTCCGTCGCCGGGCGTCGTGCTGCCGCACAGCGCGGCTGCGATGAGCATCGCGGACAGTCGTGCTCGCATGGTACGTGGTGGATGCGGGGGGAAGTCGCAGACGCGAACGCAGCGCACGGGCGGCGCGGATGGCAACCCGGACCGGCGTTGTGCCTAACGTGGAAGTGCCCGAGGCGAGAATCGAACTCGCATGCCGTTGCCGGCGCGGGATTTTGAGTCCCGTGCGTCTACCAGTTCCGCCACCCGGGCGCGAGGCGCAATCTAGCGCCCCGGTGAGTTCGGCTCAACCGCATGAAGCACGCGCCGACCGACGCAATTTCCTGCGGAGGGCAACTGACTGGCCGCCCCTTCCCTCCCCTCGAGAGCGCAGCGACGCTAGCGCGGGCGGACTCTCGTGTCTCGTCCCTGTTGCCGCTGGAGTTGACGCTGCCGCATCTGCGTGACTCGCCTGCGGACCTGCTCCTGGAGCGCCGCGTACTTGGCGCGCTGTACCGGCGTCAAGAAGCCGGACAGGTCCTTCTGCTCCTCGCGAAAAAGCTGCAACCGAGACTGCTGGACGTCGGTCAGCTGGTCGAGATAGCCGGCGACTTTGGCCTGATCCGCCTTGTCGCCTAACTCCAGCTCGCCGCGCAGCGACAGGCGCAGGTAGCGCTCGCGCTGGTTGAGGGTGCGGCGCGGCGCTTCGTACTTGCGGTTCACCGCTTGCAGCTGCGCGTACTGGTCGTCGGTGAGCTGCAGCTGGCGGCGCACCACCTGGCCTAACCGCAGGCGAAGCTGCTGCTCGAGCTGGCGCCGCTCCGGCGTCTCCGTGCCGGCGGCCGTGTCGGGCGCCGGCTCGGTGGCCTGTTGGGCGGCGGCGGACGCGCTGCCGGCCACGAGCAGCATCGCGAGCATGGTCAGCGAGCGGCGCATCATTGCACACCGCCGTCGTCGATCTGATAACTCATCGGCGCGGGGTCGGCGTCCGGGACGGCCGAGAGACTATCCAGCGACTGGAGCAGCATCCGCATGTCGCCGTCGGACAGGTCGGTCACGCCGCCATCCATGACGAGACCGGGTCGGCTGGCGAGCAGCGTCGGCGGCGCCGGCGGCGCGGCCACGGCATGTGAATGGCTCGGCCCGCGCGGCCCCGCGGCCACCACGGTGGGCGCGGCGGCCGTCGAGTCGACGTGCGACGGCGCGGCTGCCACCGGAAGCGCGGGCGCGCCCGGGAGGCGATGCACGAGCAGCCAGCCGCTCACGCCGAGCGCCGCGATGACCAACGCCGCGGCGATGCGCCACGCGGCGCGCCGGCCGGCCCGAGGCGCGGCGCGGGGAGCCAGCTGCCTAACGTTAGGCTCGGCCGGCGCCGCCGCCCGCGAGGCGGCCAGCGCCGCCGCGATCCGGGCCGCATCCACCTGCGGCGCGGTCGACAACGCGCGCCGCATGGAGCGCAGGAGCTCGAGCTCTTCCGCGCACGCGGCGCATGACGCGACGTGCCGCGCCACCTCGGCGCGCGTCGCCGGGTCCAACCGCTCGTGGAGCAGGTCGGGCAAGCGATCCCGCATGTCGTCCCGCGGACACTCACTCATCGAGAAACTCCTTGATCGCGCGCATGGCGTTATGGTAGTGTACCCGCGCCGCGCCCTCCGTGCTGGACACGACGGCCGCGATCTCCTTGTACGACATCCCCTCGGTCACCCGCAGCGTGAACACGTCGCGCTGCATCGGCGTCAACGCCGCCACCGCGCGCCGCATCCGCGCCTCCATTTCATCGGCCACCGCCACGTCTAACGCGTCGTGCTCGGTGGCCGCGTGCCAGTCTTCGATCGCCACCACGTCGCGCCGGCCCTTCCGGCTGCGCGCCCGGTCGCGCACGAGATTGCGGGCGATCGTGAACAGCCACGTCCGGAGCGAGCTCTCGCCGCGAAACCCATCCAGCGACGCAAAGGCACGGACGAACGTGTCCTGGACGACCTCCTCCACCTCGCGCCGTTCGCCTAACGCAGCGACGAACCGCGCCAGCGGCGTCGCGTGCCGCTCCACGAGGAGCGTCGCCGCCCGCTCGTCCCCGCTCCGCCAGCGAGCGATGAGCGCGTCGTCATCCGGCTCATCGGCCGTCCGCCTGGGCTCAGTCATCCCGTCGCTCAGTGAGACGCAGCCCGCGGCCCGGTGTTAAGGATCGCTTGACGCCCCCTTTTTCCGGGCATAGGTTGCAGTTGAACGATCGTTCGAAAGCCTGCTGGGGGGTGGAATGGCTGGACCGACCCGGGATCAGAAGCTCGACTCGCTCCTCTCCGCCGCGGCAAAGGTGTTCGCCGAGCGGGGCTACCATGAAACGAGCATGCGGGACCTGGCCCGTGCGTCGGGCGTGTCGCTGGCGGGCGTGTACTACTACGTCCAGAGCAAGGAAGAACTGCTCTACCTCATCCAGAGCCGCAACTTCGAGGCGGTGCTTGCCGGGATGCGCGCCTCGCTCCACGGCGTGACCGATCCGATCGAGCGCATCGGCCGGTTCATCGACAACCATCTCGACTACTTCGTCGCGCATATGGCGGAGATGAAGGTGTTGTCGCACGAGGCCGGCGCGTTGTCGGGCGACTATTTGCAGAAGGTGAACGAGATGAAGCGCCAGTACACGCGGGCGCTCATGGATGTGCTGGCCGACGTCGAGCGCGCGCACGGACCGGCGCACCTGAATCGGCGCGTGGCGGCGTATTCGCTCTTCGGGATGATGAACTGGATTTACAACTGGTACGATCCGTTGGGTGATGTCGGCGTCGAGATGCTGAGTCAGAACATCTGCCACCTGTTCCTGGGTGGATACGTGGGGCTGCCGGTGTCCGATGCCGCGCTGCCCCGGTCGTCGGCGGGATGACACTGGTCGCGTTCCACAGCCGGTGCGCGACAATACCATGGACTCTTTACACCCGAGGTTGATCGATGGCTACCGCCACAGTAACTGACCGCGAGTCGGCGACGCTGGTCACGTACAGCCAGGATGGCAACATCGCGATCATCGAGCTGAACGATCCGCCGGCCAACACGTACACGCACGAGATGATGCGGCAGTTGGACGAATGCATTCTGAGGGCGCGGTTCGACAACACCGTGCAGGTGATCATTCTTCGCGGTGCGGGCAACAAGTTCTTCTCGGCGGGCGCGAACATCAACATGCTCAACGAGATGGATCCGACGTTCAAGTACTACTTCTGTCTGCACGCGAACGAGACGTTGAGCCGCCTCGAGCAGACGCCCAAGCTCGTGATCGCGGCGATCAACGGGCACTGCGTGGGCGGCGGTCTCGAGATCGCGATGGCGTGCGACATTCGGTTGGCCAAACAGGACGCCGGCAAGATCGGGCTGCCCGAGGTGAACCTGGGCGTGCTTCCGGGCACGGGCGGCACGCAGCGGCTGGCGCGGTTGGTCGGCAAGGCGAAGTCGATCGAGCTCATGGTGACGGGGCGGACGTTCTCGTTCGAGGAAGCGCAGACGTTAGGCATCGTGAACGAGGTGTATCCGAAGGACAACTGGTGGGAAAGCGTGCTGCTGTACGCGCGGCAGTTCTGTCTGCCCAACAAGGCGGCGATGGCGGTCGGGCACATCAAGCGGTCGGTGCAGTCGGGCGCCGAGGTCCCGCTCGAGTATGGGCTGGCGATGGAGCGCGAGCTGCAGAGCCTGTTGTTCAAGAGTCTCGACGCGAAGGAAGGCATCGGGTCGTACGTCGAGAAGCGGCAGCCGACGTTCAAGGGCAAGTAGGCGCCGGCGATGACGGCAGTGGAAACGGAGCGGTTCCCCACGCGGCTCATCATTCACGGTGAGCCGGTGGAGGCATCCTCGGGCAAATCGTTCGGGGTGGTGAACCCGGCGACGGAAGCGACGATTGCGCACGTCGCCGAGGCCGGCGTGGACGACGTGCATCGCGCGGTGGAGTCGGCGCGGCGCACGTTCGAGAGCGACGCCTGGCGCAGCCTGTCGGCGCGGGGGCGCGGGCAGATGCTGTATCGGTTAGGCGAGCTCTGTCTGGCCCACAAGGACGAGCTGGCGCGCCTCGAGACGCTCAACAACGGGAAACCCATCTTCGAAAGCGCGATCGATCTTCGCCTAACAGCCGAGACGTTCATGTATTACGGCGGGTGGGCGGACAAGGTGTATGGGGAGACGATCCCCGTGGACGGGCCGTTCCTCAATTACACGCTGCGCGAGCCGTTAGGCGTGATCGGCGCCATCGTGCCGTGGAACTTCCCGATGTCGCTCGCGGCGTGGAAGATCGGGCCGGCGCTCGCGTGCGGGAACACGATCGTGCTCAAGCCGTCGGAGGAGACGCCGTTCACCGCGCTGCGCATGGCCGAGCTGGCGCTCGAGGCCGGGTTCCCGGCGGGCGCGTTCAACTGCGTGCCGGGGCCGGGTCGCGTGGCCGGCATGGCGTTGGTACAGCACGAGGGCGTGGACAAGATCGCGTTCACGGGCTCGACCGAGGTGGGCAAGGAGATCATGCGCGCTGCGGCCGGCACGGTGAAGAAGATGTCGATGGAGTTGGGCGGGAAGTCGCCGAACATCGTGTACGCCGATGCCGATCTGGATGCGGCGGCGCGCGGCGCGCTCACCGGTATTTTCTACGGCAAGGGAGAGGTCTGCGCCGCGGGCTCGCGCCTGCTCGTGGAAGCCGAGATCGAGGACGCGCTGCGCGGCAAGATGCTCGAGCGCGCCAGGAAAATGGTGGCCGGCGATCCGCTCAACCCCAAGACCCGGTTAGGCGCAATCGTCTCCAGGGCCCAGATGGAGCGCGTCCTCGGCTACATCGAGAGCGGCCGCAAGGAAGGCGCGACGCTGCTCACGGGCGGCGAGCGGGTGCCGGTGAACGGGAAAGGCTATTTCGTTGCGCCGACGATCTTCGGCGACGTGGATCCCGGCATGACCATCGCGCGGGAAGAGATCTTCGGCCCGGTGCTGGCGATGATGACGTTCCGGGGCGGAATGGATGGCGCGATTCCGTTAGCCAACGACACGATCTACGGCCTCGCCGCCGGCATCTGGACGCGCGACATCAAGAAGGCGCTGCGCACGGCGCGGGCGGTGCGCGCGGGCACGGTGTGGGTGAACACGTACAACATGTACGACGCCGGCTCGCCGTTCGGCGGCTACAAGCAGTCGGGATTCGGACGGGAGCTGGGATCGTACGCGCTCGACGGATACACGCAGGTGAAGTCGGTGTGGGTGGATCTCTCGTGAGTGCTCCGGTGATCGTCGCCGCGCTCCGGACGCCGATCGGCCGTCATGGCGGCGCGCTCGCACGCGTCAGGCCGGACGATCTGGCGGCGGGCGTGATTCGCGCGCTCGTCGAACGCACCGGCATCGCGCCGTCGAGCATCGACGACGTCATTCTGGGCTGCGCGAACCAGGCCGGCGAGGACAACCGGAATGTGGCGCGCATGGCATCGCTACTGGCGGGGTTGCCGGTGGAGATTCCGGGGCAGACGGTCAACCGCTTGTGCGGTTCCGGCCTGCAGGCGGTGGCGAGCGCGGCGCAGGCGATTCGCGCCGGTGAAGGCGACGTGTTCGTCGCGGGCGGGGTCGAGAGCATGTCGCGCTCGCCCTGGGTCATGCTCAAGCCGGAGGAAGGATTTCCCCGCTCCGCTCCGGTCGCGGCGGACACGACGGTCGGCTGGCGGTTCACGAATCCGAAGATGCCGCGCGAGTGGACGATTTCGTTAGGCGAGACGGCAGAGGAAGTGGCGAAGCGCTGCGGCGTGTCGCGCGAGGAACAGGATGCGTTCGCGGTCGAGAGCCAGCGGCGAGCGGCGTGCGCGATGGCCGATGGGCGCTTCGATGAGGAGATCGTGCCGGTGACGGCGCCGGGACGCCGCGGTGACGCGACCGTCGTGTCCCGCGACGAACATCCGCGTCCCGACGTGACGATGCAGAGTCTCGCGGCCATGAAGCCGGCGTTCGTGAAACAGAACGGCACCGTCACCGCGGGGTCGTCGAGCGGGATCAACGATGGCGCGAGCGCGCTCGTCGTCATGTCGGAGCCGGCGGCGCAGCGCGCCGGGCTTCAGCCGATGGCGCGGATCGTCGCGTCGGCGGTGGCCGGGGTATCGCCCGAGGTGATGGGGTTAGGTCCGGTGCCGGCGACGCGCAAGGCGCTGGCGCGAGCGGGCCTGCGGATGTCGGACATCGATCTGGTCGAGCTCAACGAAGCGTTCGCGTCGCAGTCGGTGGCGTGCATGCGTGAGCTTGGATGCGACCCCGCGCGCACGAACGTGAACGGCGGCGCGATTGCGTTGGGTCATCCGTTAGGCGCGTCGGGCGCCCGGGTGCTGACGACGCTGGTGCACGAGATGCGGCGGCGGGAGGCGGCGCGCGGGCTGGCGACGATGTGCATCGGCGTCGGCCAGGGGATCGCGATGGTCGTGGAGCGCGTGCGATGAGCTACGAGCACATTCGCGTCGAGCGCGAGGATGGCATCGGGACGCTGATCCTCAACCGCCCCGACAAACTGAATGCGTTTGCCGGGACGATGCGCCGGGAAGTGGCTGATGCGTTGGACGAGCTGGAGGACGACGACGCCGTGCGCGTGATCGTGCTCACCGGCGCGGGGCGTGCGTTCTGCGCCGGCGCCGACATCGGCTACATGTCCGAGCTCATCGCCGCACGCGACGAAGCGGCGATGGCGGCACTGGTCGAAGCCGGCCGGCGCGTGGTCCTGACGATGCGGGCGTCGGCCAAACCGGTGATCGGCAGCATCAACGGTCCGGCGGCGGGCGGCGGCGCCAACCTCGCCCTGGCCTGCGACCTCCGCATCGCCAGCGACCGCGCTTCGTTAGGCCAAACGTTCAACCGCATCGGCCTGCATCCCGATTGGGGCGGCACGTACTTCCTGCCGCGACTGGTCGGTCCCGCGAAAGCGCTCGAGTTGTTCTGGCTGGCCGAGATGGTCGACGCGGCCGAAGGGCTGCGCCTCGGGCTGTTCAACCGCGTGGTGCCGCACGATGCGTTAGGCACCGAGACGCGTGCGCTGGCGGCGGCGCTCGCCGCCAAGCCGCCCCTGGCCATCGCGATGGCCAAGCGCGCGGTGTACGCGTCGCTCGAGCGGTCGCTGCCCGAGATGCTCGACTATGAGCTGGACGCGCAGCTCCGGTGCTTCCGGAGCGGCGATGCGGTGGAAGGCATCACGGCGTTCCTGGAGAAGCGGCGGCCGGCGTTCGGTCAGTCGGCGGCCCGTTGACACGCCGGCCCCGGTAGGCGTAGGGGCCGGAGGCAGTTCACCAGAGGAGCACCACATCATGGCGTTGACGAAAATCACGAACTTCGACGACTGGGTGGACCTGTTCAAGGTCTGGCAGGACGACATCGGTCTCGAGGCCAGGGAGCTCAAGGATTACAAGTTCGACGTGAAGCTCGGCGATCTGGACGTGCCGGAGATCGAGTTCGGCCACTACCGCGGCAATCACAAGTGGCCCACCGTGATGCACATCCCGGATCAGCGCATCCGCGACGCGCTGCAGACGCTCATCATCTTTCAGGGCGACACCGAGTTCGCGTCGGTGGAGCAGCAGCGCGCGCTGCTCGAGCACGCGCCGAGCGACTACGATTTGCTCGCGATCTATCGGGTGATGGCGGAGGAGATGCGGCACGGATGGCAGATGTCGTATCTGCTCGTGTCGCACTTCGGGGATGAGGGCAAGCGCGAAGCCGAAAAGCTGCTCCAGCGCCGCGCCGACGAGCACGAGCGCCTGTTAGGCTCGTTCAACGAGAGCGTCGAGAACTGGCTCGACTTCTTCGCCTACACCGAGTTCATCGATCGCGACGGCAAGTACCAGCTCCAGATGATGTCGACGTCGGCGTTCGCGCCGCTGTCGCGATCGATGAAGCCGATGTTGCGCGAGGAGTCGTTCCATTTAGGCACGGGCAACAACGGCCTCCTGCGCATCATCAAGGCGGGGCGCATTCCGACCGACGTCATGCAGCGCTACTTCAACAAGTGGGTATCGACGGCGTTCGACCTGTTCGGCACCGATGGATCGTCGTCGGCGCAGTGGGCGTACACGTGGGGGCTCAAGGGGCGGTTCGACGAGCGGACGAACCCGCAGTCGCCGGACCCGGCGCGTCTCAACGAGTACGCACGCGAGTTGTACCGGCAGGAGGTCCAGGGGTTGATCGACCGGCTGAACCTGCACGTGCCGGAACATCAGCCCAAGCTCAAGGTGCCGAGCATCAAGTTCAACCGGCGCATCGGCCAGTACAAAGGGCAGACGTTCAACCTGGACGGGGAGCCGATTCCGCGCGAGGGTTACAAGGCGTATGTGGAATCGGTGATGCCGACGGCGGCGGACCGCGAGCTGTTGCGCTCGATCTTCAAGGAGAACGACTGGATCCAGCCCAAGAAGAGTGACGACTAACGCAAGTGAACTGGGGCCGGGCGCGGGGCCGGCGCGCCGGCCGGGTCCCCTGCTCATCGGGCACCGCGGCGCGCCGCGGGAGCGGCCGGAGAACACGCTGCCGTCGTTCATGCGCGCGCTCGAGCTGGGCGCGGACGGCATCGAGCTCGATGTGCACGCCACGAAAGACGGCGTGGTGGTGGTCCACCACGACGAGGTGCCCCGCGCGGCGGCGCCGAGCGGCCGCCTAACGGGAAAGCGCATCGATGCGCTGACGTTCGATGAGCTGCAGGGCTTTTCGGTGCGCGGCATGGCGCTCATCCCGACGCTTGCCGAAGTGTTGGCGGCGGTGCGCGGGCGCGCCGACGTGTTCATCGAGCTCAAAGGCGCGGGCGTGGAAGCGGCCGCGGTCGACGCGATACGGAAATCGCCTTCCCCGGGCCGATGCGCGGTGCACAGCTTCGACCACGAGGCGGTGCGGCGGGCCCATGCGATCGCGCCGGAGATTCGCGGGGGGATCCTGTTCGACCGTGCGCTGGGCGACGTACCGGCGGCGATGCGTGCCGCCGACGCGCTCGACGCGTGGCCGCGGTGGGATCTCATCGATGCCGGGCTGGTGGCGGCGGTGCACGGCGCCGGCGGGCGCGTGATCGCCTGGACGGTGAACCGGACCGAGCCGGCGGCCGCGCTGGCTGCGTTAGGCGTGGACGGCCTGTGTACGGATCATCTTCCCCTCCTGCAGCAGGTCCTGCGGCCGGCGGCGCTGTCGTCGTGACGCGCACCATGCCGGTCGTTGCCGTCATCGGCGCGGGCACGATGGGCCACGGCATTGCCTACGTGGCCGCGCTCGCCGGCTGCCGCGTATGCCTAACAGACGTCAGCGCCGAAGAGCTGGCGCGCGCCGTCCAGGCGATCGGCCGGGCCTTCGACAAGGCGATCGACAAGGGCAAGTGCACGGCCGCCGAGCGGGACGCGGCCCTGGTGCGGCTCGCGACCGCGCCGACGCCCGAGGAATGCGCCGCCGACGCAACCATCGTCATCGAGGCCATCCCCGAACGCATCGTGCTCAAGCAGGAGCTGTTCGCGCGGCTGGAGCGCGTCGTCGCGGACGACACGCTGCTGGCCAGCAATACATCGTCGCTGTCGATCTCGGCGATCGCCGGCCCGCTCCGCCATCCGGAGCGCGCGTTGGGCATGCACTTCTTCAATCCGGTGCCGGTGATGAAGCTGCTCGAGATCGTCAGCGGCCACGCGACGAGCGCGGACGCGGTGGCGCGGGCGCGCGCGTTCGCATCGCTCCTCGGCAAGGAGGCGATCGTCGTTCGCGACACACCGGGGTTCGCGACCAGCCGGTTGGGCGTCGTCCTGGGGCTCGAAGCGATCCGCATGCTCGAGCAGGGCGTCGCCTCGGCCGCCGACATCGACCGGGCCATGGAGCTGGGCTACAATCATCCCATGGGTCCGCTCCGCCTGACGGACATCGTGGGACTCGACGTGCGGCTGGCGATCGCCGAGCACCTGTACGAGACGCTGCGCGATGACACGTATCGGCCGCCGGCGCTCTTGCGCGACAAGGTGGCGCGCGGCGAGTTAGGCAAAAAGACGGGCCAGGGGTTCTACACGTGGGAGACGACGGGATGAGCGACGGCGGCGTGGTGATACACGAAGTGCGCGGGCGGGCAATGCTGATCACGATCAACCGCCCGGAAAAGCGCAACGCGCTCGACCGCCAGGTGCGGTCCGAGTTTCTCGACGCGATCGCGGCGGCGCGGGCGAACGACGCGGTGCGCGCGATCGTCGTGACGGGCGCGGGCGACAAGGCTTTCGTGGCCGGCGCCGACATCAGCGAATTCGAAGAGCGCACGACGGTCGAGCAATGGCGTGTCATGAAGGGCCCGACGATCTTCGACGCGATCGAGCGCTGCCCCACGCCGGTGATCGCCGCCGTCAACGGCTACTGCCTGGGCGGCGGCATGGAGCTCGCGCTCTCCTGCGACATTCGCATCGCGAGTGCGTCGGCGCGGTTCGGGCAGCCCGAGGTGAATCTGGGCATCATTCCCGGCGGCGGCGGCACCCAACGCCTGCCGCGCATCGTCGGGTTAGGCGCGGCGCTCAAGATGATTCTGACCGGCGAGATGATCGGCGCCGACGAGGCGCTCCGGTTAGGCTTGGTGAACGAAGTGCTCGACCCCAGTGCCCTGCTCGACCGCGCGCTGGCGCTCGCCGAGACCATCGCGGCCAAAAGTCCCGTGGCCGTGGCGGCGGCAAAGGAAGCCACACGTGCCGCGCTCAATCTTCCGTTGGACGATGGGCTCAAGCTCGAGACCGCGCTGTTCCAGCTGTGCTTCGCGAGCGACGACCGCGCCGAAGGTGTGCGCGCGTTTCTGGAGAAGCGCGCCGCGCAGTTCACCGGGAAATGAGCGGCGCCGCCGCGACCGACCAGCGGTACGTCGTCACCGATTTCCACATCCACATCCAGCCGTGGCGGCAGCTCAAGCCGGCGGTAATGGAGACGATGCGGCGCGGGAAGGAGCAGCACTTCGAGTTTCTGCTCGCCTTGATGGATGATCCGCGGTTGCTGCTCTCGATCATGGACGAGCAGGGCATCCAGCGGGTGGGCATGGTGAATTATCCGAGTCCCAACATCATGGGATTCGGCGACGACACGAATGACTTCGCCGCACGCTACGCGCAGGCCGATCCGTCGCGGCTGCTGCCGTACGGCGGCGTGGATCCCGTCACCACCCGCGACGCCGCCGGCGGCGTGGCCCGGCTGCTCGAGTTAGGCACGCGCGTGCTCAAGCTGCACCCGCCGCACCAGGCGTTCGCGGCCAACGATTACACGCGCGGGCTCGATGCGCTCGCGACCATTTACAAGACGTGTGAAGATCGCGGGCTGCCGGTGCTGGTGCACACGGGCACGAGCATCTTCCCGGGCGCGCGCAGCAAGTACGGGAACCCGATGGAGCTCGACGATGTGGCGATCGATTTTCCGGATCTGCGATTGATCATGGCGCACGGCGGCCGGCCGCTGTACATGAAGGAGGCGTTCTTCATTCTGCGCCGGCACAAGCACGTGTGGCTCGACCTGTCGGGCATTCCGCCGCGTTCGTTGCTCGAGTATTTCCCGCGGATCGAGGAGCTCGGGTCCCAGCTGCTCTGGGGGACGGATTGGCCGAGTCCCGGCGTGGAGAGCATGAAGAAGAACGTCGACCAGTTTCTGGCGTTGCCGTTGGCAGAGCGGGTCAAGCGCGCGGCGCTGGAAACGAACGCGCAGCGGTTGTTGCCCGCGCGGTGACCCTGGCGACCTTGTGCGTCGCCCCATAGCTTCCGCCCCCGACAACGCACCACCCCTCACAGGATGGAGGTCACGCGAAGCAATGCGCATGCTCGCTCTCGCGCTTGCGATCACCGTGGCTGGATGCGCGAAGCAAGCGCCCGCCACGCAAGCGCCCACCCCGGCCCGCGCCGCTCCGACGACTGCCGGTTCGAGTGACTCGACGCCGGCAGCGACCTACGGGCCCGGCGCCCTCTCGGTGCCTAACGCAGATCCGTATCCGAGCACGTACAAACCGTTCCCGTCCAAGCCGACGCTCATCGAGAACGTCACCATTTTCACCGCCGTCGGGCCGCGCATCGTGAACGGCGCGCTGCTCATGAAGGACAACAAGATCGCCGCCGTGGGCAAGGGCGCCGACGATCCCGCGATCAAGCAGGCCGAAGGCGGCGAAGCGCCCGTAGTGATCGACGGCGCGGGCAAGTTCGTCACGCCCGGCATCATCGACGTGCACTCGCACCTGGGTGTCTATCCTGCGCCGGCGGTCGAGTCCAACAGCGATGGCAACGAGCTCGTGAACCCGGTCACCCCGTACGTGTGGGCGGAGCATTCGATCTGGCCCCAGGATCCACAGTTTCCGCGCAACCTCGCCGGCGGTGTGACGACGCTCCAGGTGCTGCCCGGATCGGGCAACCTCTTTGGCGGACGCAGCGCGATCCTCAAAGTCGTGCCGGCGCGCACGGTTCAGGGCATGAAGTTCCCCGGCGCCAAGTACGGCCTAAAAATGGCGTGCGGCGAAAACCCCAAGCGCGTGTACGGCAATCGCGGCGGGCCGCAAACGCGCATGGGCAACATGGCCGGCTATCGCGCCGAGTGGATCAAGGCGGAAGCGTATCGCCGCAAGTGGGACGCGTGGCTCAAGACCCGCAAGGGCGAGCCGCCGACGCGCGACCTGGGACTCGAGACGCTCGCCGAAGTCCTGCGCGGCAACATTCTTCCGCAAATGCACTGCTACCGTGCGGACGAGATGGCGCAAGTCATCGACATGTCGCACGAGTTCGGCTACAAAGTTCGCGCGTTCCATCACGGGGTCGAAGCGTACAAGATCGCCGACCTCCTGGCGAAGGAAGGCATCGGCGCCGCGGTGTGGGCTGACTGGGGCGACTTCAAGATGGAAGCGCTGGATGCGGTGCGCGCCAACATGGCGCTACTGTGGAAGGCGGGCGTCAAGGTGATGATCCACTCCGATGATCCGTCGGGCTCGCAGCGGTTGAACCAGGAAGTGGCGAAGGCGATGGCGGCGGGGCGCGCGATCGGTCTCAACATCACGGAAGAAGACGCAGTGAAATGGATGACCATCAATCCCGCGTGGGCGCTCGATCTCGACAGCAAGATCGGGTCGATCGAGACGGGCAAGGACGCCGACGTCGTGCTGTGGTCGGGCGATCCATTCAGCGTGTACACGCACACGGAAAAAGTGTGGATCGATGGCGCGCTGCTCTACGACCGGAGCGATCCAAAGGCGCAGTGGCGCAGCGACTTCGAGTTAGGCTTCGTGCCGGATGAGACGACGGGAGGGACCCAGCGATGACATCGCGCACGCTGTACGTCATGGCCGCCGCATGCGCGGCCGCGTTCATCGCTCCCGTTAGCACGCTGGCGGCGCAGACGGTCGCGATCACCGGGGGCAAGGTGTATCCGGTGAGCGGTCCGCCGATCGAAAACGGGACGGTGCTGATCAAGGACGGCAAGATCGTCGCCGTCGGCGCCAACATCACCGTTCCGGCAGACGCCGAGAAAGTGGATGCATCGGGCAAATGGGTGACACCCGGGTTGGTCGACGCGGAGACGCAGTTAGGACTGGTCGAGGTCGGGTTCGGGGCCGGGGCGAACGAGTCGCGCGCGCGCAGCGAGCAAGGCATCACGCCGGATTTCACGTCGTGGGATGGACTCAATCCGCGCTCGGTGTTGATTCCGCCGGCGCGCGAGGAGGGCGTCACGAGCGTGATGTCGACGCCGGGCGGCGGCCTCATTGCCGGACAGGCGGCGATGATCGATCTGTTCGGCGACACGCGCGCCGAGATGATTCTGCGCGCGCCGGCCGCGATGATCGCGAGCATCGGCGATGAAGGCGGCGATGGCGCGCCGGCCAAGGGCCAGCAGATCGCCAAACTGCGCGAGATCCTGCAGGACACGCGGTACTACCAGAAGCACGTCGCCGAATTCGATCGCGGCCAATCTCGCCAGATGCCCTTGAATCCGGGGTCGCTGGCCGCGCTGGTGCCGGTGTTGGAGGGCAAAGTGCCGTTGCTCATCAACGCGGACCAGGCGAGCGACATTCAGTCGGCGATCGATCTCGCAAAGGAATTCGGGATCAAGGTCATCATCGGCGGCGGCGAGGAGGCCTGGGAAGTGGCCGACCGGTTGGCGGCCGCGAAGATCCCGGTGCTGGCCGGCGCGGAGTCGAACATTCCGAGCTCGTTCAGCACGTTAGGCGCCCGCCAGGACAACGTGGCGCTGTTGCGGAAGGCGGGGGTCGAGGTGGCGCTCATCGGCAACGGCGCCGGCGACGAATCGCTGTTCAACGTGCGCAACATCCGGTACGAAGCCGGGAACGCGGTGGGCTACGGCCTGTCGTGGAATGACGCGCTCAAGGCGATCACGCAGGCGCCGGCCGAGATCTTCGGCGTGGCCGACAAGATCGGCACGCTGCAGGCGGGCCACGAAGCAAACGTCGTGGTGTGGGATGGCGATCCGTTCGAGTTTGCGACGCGAGCGGTTGCGGTCTACGTGCACGGAAAGAAGCAGAACGACGTGTCGCGGCAGGATCTGTTGACGAAGCGGTACGAGCAGCTGCCGCCGAGCTACGGGAAGCCCTGATCGCGGCGAGCGGTTGCGGAGGCAGGCCGGCGGACTGTTCGCCTAACACGGACGTGTAGTGGAAACGACAAGAACCTCAATGGCCCGTTGCCATTGAGGTTCTTTTTCCCTTGCGGGTTGTCCGAACGCCGTTAGGCGCGGTGCTGTTCAGGCGGCGCCGGCTGCTGCTTCCCGGTTATCGGGATACACGGACACCTTGAACCGCAGCTTGTTCTTGTGCTCGAACTTCACGACGCCGTCGATGAGCGAATAGATCGTGAAGTCGGTGCCGAGGCCGACGTTGCGGCCGGGATGGATCTTGGTGCCGCACTGGCGGACGATGATGTTGCCGGCGCGCACGCGTTCGCCGCCGAACTTTTTCACGCCGCGATACTTTGGGCCGCTGTCGCGACCGTTGCGGCTCGAGCCTACGCCTTTCTTGTGAGCCATGGCGAACCGTCAGCCGAGTGAAATGTCGTTGATTTTGACGTCGGTGAACTTCTGGCGGTGTCCCTGCTTCCGCGCGTAGTTCTTCCGGCGCTTGAACTTGAAGACGACGATCTTGTCGCCCTTGCCGTGCTTCACGATTTCGCCGGTCACGGAGGCGCCGCTCACGAGGGGGGCACCGGCGTGCACGGTGGTGCCGTCGGAGCCCAGCAGCACCTCGTCGAACGTGACGGCGGCGCCGACCTCGGCTTCGAGGGACGGAATGCGAATCGTCTTTCCCGGCTCGGCTCGGAACTGCATGCCGCCGGTGCGAATAATGGCGTAAGTCATTTGAAGGCTGGTTAATACAGTCCAGTAAGCTACTCGCTCGAGTCAGCCGCGTCAACAGACGGACGTCCGGGCGGAAGAGGTACAGTTTGGTCCGTACCCCGATGAGACTCGTTGCAGGCCGGAGGGGTAGAGTGCTACGCTCATGACGACGCGGACAAAGCAGGACAGAACGGACACGACACGAGCAACACCAAGCGTTGGTTTGTTGTCAGTGCTTTGTCCGTTGTGTCCTGCGTGTCCGCGTCTTCGTGAACGTAGATGCAAGCCATGATGGAACGGCGCCCCAAACTGAACCGGTACCACGTCCGCGGTAGTGGATCGGACCCATTACCACGTCCGCGTCTTCATGAGCGTAGCACTCTGCCCTCCAGCCCCAGGATCCATCTTCCTTCCCTCATTCGTTCGATTTTTTCTGGCCACGTTTCCCGGAAATTCCCGACGAGCCGATGGCTTAACGGGACCCTGACGGACAGAACCATTGACGGGCCGCGAGGGTGTAGGCACCTTACACCCTGGCCGTAGGCTGTCTACACCCTGGCCCGCCCGTCGTGTCCAAACGGAAAGCACCCCTCACCCGCATCGAGCTGCTCCAGGGCACGCTCGATCTCATCATCCTCCAGAGCCTGCGCTGGGGACCGCGCCACGGCTATGGACTGCTTCAGGTGATCCGCAGCATGTCGCATGGCGTGCTGCAGGTGGACACCGGGTCGCTCTATCCTGCCCTGCACCGCCTCGAGCGCCAGGCCTGGATCCAGGCGGAGTGGGAGGTGTCCGAGAACAACCAGCGCGTGCGTGTCTATCGGCTCACCGTGGCGGGGCGGAAGCAACTGGCCATCGAACGCTCGAAGTGGGAACAATTCTCCCTGGCGGTCGCCGAGCTGTTCGCGGCGCCGCCTCCCGAGGAGGCGCGATGAGCTCCGAAGATCGCGATGCCCGCAACGATGATCTCGACGTCGAGATTCAGTCGCATCTCGACATGGCGACGCGCGAACGGGTCGCGCGCGGCGAATCGCCCGAAGCGGCGGCCGCCGCCGCACGCAAGGAATTCGGCAACGTCGGCATCGTGAAGGAAGTAACGCGCGACATGTGGGGCGGCGGATTCGAGCAGCTACGGCGCGAGCTCCGATACGCCGCGCGCTCGCTGCTCCGGTCCCCTGGGTTCGCCGCGGTCGCCATCATCACTCTTGCGTTAGGCATCGGTGCCAACACGGCGATCTTCAGCGTTGTCAATGGCGTCATCCTGCGGCCCCTGCCCTATCCGCATCCCGAGCAGCTCGTCCTCGTCACCAGCCAGTTCCCGCGGCTGGGCTTCGATCAATTCCCGGTGGACGCGGCCGAATTCATTGAATTCCGCGAGCGGAACCGGTCGTTCTCCGACGTCGGGGCCTATTACGCCACCTCGGTCAACGTGGGCAGCGAGACCGGTCCGGCGCGCGTGCCCTCGGCGATCATCTCGGCGAGCCTGCTATCGACGCTCGGCGTGACGCCCGAAGCAGGACGCTGGTTCTCGGCCGACGAGACGTTGCCTAACGCAGCGCCGGTGGCGCTGCTGTCCGACGAGCTGTGGCGGTCGAGCTTCGGCGGCGACCGCGCGATCATCGGCCGGAAGATCCAGGTCGACGGCGTCGAGACGCAGGTGGTGGGCGTCATGCCGCCGCACTTCGACATCCACGATCAAGGCGTGCGCCTCTGGCTCCCGCTGACGCTCGACCCGGCCAAGCTCGCCGACTATCGCGGCAGCCACTACCTGAATCTCGTCGGTCGCCTCAAGCCCGGCATCTCGCTCGCCACCGCGCGCGTCCAACTCGAGCCGCTGCTCCAGCAATGGCGACAGACCGACGGCGGTTCGGCGGATCCGACGCAGAACAGGGTCCACACACCCGACGCCGAGAACCACCGGCTGCGCTACGATGATCTCCTGACCGACATCGTGGGCAGTGCGGGACGCGCGCTGTGGGTGCTGCAGGCGGCCGTGTTCCTGGTGCTGCTCATCGCGTGCGCCAATCTCGCGAACCTGCTCCTCATGCGCGCCGAGACGCGCCACAAGGAGCTGGTGCTGCGGGCGGCGTTAGGCGCGGGCCGCGGCCGGCTGGTGCGCCAGTTCCTGGCCGAGAGCCTCGTGCTGTCGCTGGCCGGAGCGGCGGTGGGACTGCTCGTGGCGCGGTGGGGGCTGCACGCGCTCGTGCTGTCGAACGACGCCGGCATTCCGCGCGCCACCACGGTGGGCCTCGATGGGCGGGTGCTGCTCTACACGCTCGTTCTTGCGTTAGGCACCGGCATCGTGTTCGGCCTGACGCCGCTGCTCCGCCTGAGCACCGCCAACATGAGCCTCTCGCTGCGCGAAGCGGGAAGCCGGACCACCGCGCACGCCGGCGCGTCTCGCGTGAGGCGCGCCCTGGTCGTGGCCGAGATGGCGCTCGCGGTCACGCTGCTCGTCGGCGCCGGCCTCCTGCTGCGCAGCTTCGAGAACCTGACGCAAGTCGATTCCGGCTTCGATCGGTCGCGATTGTCGACGTTCGGCCTCGTCCTGCCGGGCGCGACGTACGCCGACAGCATGCGCCGCGTCGCCTTCTTCCATCAGGTCACCGATCAGTTGCAGCAGGTGTCTGGCGTCCAGAGTGCGGCCGCGATGTCCGGCCTGCCGCCCCTGCGCCAAGTGAACGCGAACGACACGCGGTTCGAGGGCTACGTCGCCAAGCCCGGCATCCCGCCGCAGAATGTCGACTACTACAACTGGGTCACGGCCAACTACATCGCGACCATGCGCATCCCGATGATCGAGGGTCGTGCGTTCGGTCCCATGGACGGCGCGACGTCGCCGCCGGTGGCCGTGGTGAATCAGACCCTCGCGCGACTCTTTTTCCCCGGACAGAGCGCCGTTGGGCACCGCATCCAACCGAGCGGCATGGTGGACACGACGCAATGGTATACGATCGTCGGCGTCGCCAAGGACGTGAAACAGGGCGGCATGGACGCAAAGACGGGAACGGAGCTCTACCTGCTATACGACCAGGCGCCGAAGTACCTGGGCTACGCACCGCGGTACATGAACGTGGTGGTGCGTTCGACGCTCACGCCCAAAGCGCTCGCGCCGGCGATTCGGCGCATCGTGGGTGCGATCGATCCATCGCTTCCGATTGTCGGTCTCCGCACCATGGATGAGGTGTTTGCGAAAGCGCTCGCGCGGCCGCGGTTCATTGCCCTGCTGCTGGTGATCTTCGCCGTCGTGGCGCTCGCGCTGGCAGCGGTGGGAACGTACGGCGTGCTGGCGTACGCGGTCACGGAGCGCCGCCGCGAAATCGGCATTCGTATGGCGCTCGGCGCGACCGAGGGCGGCGTTCTAACGCTGGTGCTGCGCCAGGGAATGCTGCTCGCCGGCATCGGCCTCGTGGTCGGGCTGGCTGGTGCGCTCGCGGTCACGCGCGTGGTGCGCTCGCTGCTGTTCGGCGTGCGGCCCACCGACCCGCTCACGTTCACGGCGGTTGGGGTGTTCATGCTGGGGGTGGCGCTCGTGGCGTGCGTCGTGCCGGCGCGGCGCGCCACGCGCGTCGACCCGTTGGTGGCGTTGCGGCTGGACTGACCGCGGCCAAGCGGCGTTTGCGTGCCGCGCCCGGACCGCATATCGTCAAGCAGTCGATTTTCACTACCACTACGACGGAGCTCGCCACATGCATCGCATCAGCCTTGCCGCCGCGTTGGTTGCCGTCGCGTCACTGCCCTTCACGTCCCGGCCGCGGGTTGCCAGCGGTTCGGTGACCGATGCGCGTGCGATCTGGTCCGACGTGTCGGCGTACGTCACGCAGTCGGCGGAAGACATGTCGGACTCCGACTATGCGTTCCGCCCGACGCCCGAGGTGCGCACGTTCGGTCAGATCATCGCGCACATCGCCGGCTCGCAGCACCTCATGTGCGCCGCTGCGTTAGGCGAGCCGGGCGGCAGCGAGGACGACGTGGAGAAGAGCAAGACCACCAAGGCGGACATTCTGGCGGCGCTCAAGGCGTCCAACGAATACTGCGCGCGGGCCTATGCGCAGTCGGACGATCAGGTGGCGGGCTCGACGAAGTTGTTCGGCGAAGCGCATTCGCGCTTCTATGCCTTGATGCTCAACGCGACGCACGACAACGAGCATTACGGCAACCTCGTGACGTACATGCGCATGCGCGGGATGGTCCCGCCGTCGAGCCGGCCGAGCCCGAAAAGCTGAGCATCTGCGGCCCGCGCCGCCTAACGGCGAGCGCGGGTCACGCCACGGCATATTGCTGCGTGACATCCCGCTCGGCGCCCTTCACGACGAGCTTGAACTCATCGGGCTTGAGCAGCGGATCGTCGCGCAGCTCGAGTTGGAAGCCCGCGCCCTTCTCGAGCTTCTTCGCCAGGTCGTGCTCGTGCTCCAGCACGTACAGCGCCACGTCCGGATGCACCTTGACCAACAGGTGGTCCTTCTTCCCGTCGACCGCGATGCGCTTGATCGAGCGCTCCATGCGCCGCACCGTGCTCTCGGGCGTGAACACGCGCCCCGTGCCGCCGCACGTCGGACACGCCTCGGTCATGTTCTGATAATGGCTCGCCCGCACGCGCTGCCGCGTCATCTCGATCAAGCCTAACTCCGACACCGCGAACGCCTTCGTCCGCGCGCGGTCGCGCGCAAGGTGGTTGCGCAGCTCCTGCAGCACCTTGTCGCGATTGGCCTTGGTCTCCATGTCGATGAAGTCGCACACGATGATGCCGCCGATGTCGCGCAGGCGGAGCTGCCGCGCCAGTTCGCGTGCAGCCTCGGTGTTGGTCTTGAGAATGGTCTTCTCGGGATCGCGCTTGCCGGTGTAGCGGCCGGAGTTCACGTCCACCGACACCAGCGCTTCCGTCTGCTCGATGATCAGATAGCCGCCCGACGGCAAATCACATCGCCGCTTGAACAGGTCCCGGATCTCCGGCTCGAGCTCGGCCTTGTCGAAGATCGGCACGGGGTCATCGTACAGCTTCACACGGTCGATCAGCTCGGGCGCGATGCCCTTCAGATATTCGACGATCTCGTTGTACACCTGCTTGCTGTCCACGACCAGCGAGTCGACCTTGGTGCTGAACAGATCGCGCGTTAGGCCGCGGGTGAGGCTCGTCTCGCGATGTACCGGCGCCGGCGCGCGCAGAAACCGCGTCTTGCGCTGGATCTTCTTCCACTGCGCCGAGAGCGTGTTGTACTCGCGGCGGAACGTCTCCTGAGTGACGTCCTCGCCTACCGTGCGCACGATCACGCCGCCGGAATCCTTGGGCAGCACCGCCTGCATCTGTTCGCGCAGACGCTGGCGCTCGGCACGGTCGCCGATTTTCCGGCTCACGCCGACGCGTGAGGCGAACGGCATGTAGACCAGGAAGCGCCCGGCTAACGAAACCTGCGCCGTGACGCGCGGTCCCTTGGTGGAGATGGGTTCCTTGGACACCTGGACGATGACATCCTGCCCGCGCTTGAGCAGGTCCTGGATCGGCGGCGCTTTGACGCGCTTGCGGCGGCCGTTGCTCTGGCCGTCCTCGTCGTCCTCGGATGACTCGTCCTCCGCGTCGTCCTCCCCGTCCGCCTCAGATTCGGGGAAGACCAGGTCGCTCGCGTGCAAGAACGCCTGCTTCTCCGTTCCGATGTCGACGAACGCCGCCTGAATGCCGGGCAGCACAGCTTCCACTTTGCCCAGATAGATGTCCCCGACCATGCGGCGGTTGTCGGGGCGGTCGATCATCAATTCGACGAACTGCTCATCCTCCAGGATGGCCACGCGAGTCTCTCGCGGACTCGCATTGATGAGAATCTCTCGCTTCATGCATGGGCGCGGCCCCTCCGCCGGATGGCGACCCGGCATGCGGTGGGAGGCTGCGTCTCTGGGTGGAGTGATCGCGCACCGGCCCCGTGGGCGTTGCGATTGGGCCAAAGGCCCGGGCCGCGCTCTGACGTCTCGTTCGGCGGCCGACCGTCCACACCGAGCCAGCCTCGTCGCCGCATCGTTTCATCGCAATCGCCAGAACGGCGAGTGCGAAGACGAGTAGCGCGAGGATCTGTCCGGCCGGTGTGCGGTCAATCGTGGGCATGGGCTGCGGTTCGCGCGGAGCGGCGGCGACAACGCTTGGCGTTGCCCTCCGCGCTCCCTGATACCTCACGCGCACCGTCGGTCTTGGGTCGCTTCGACCGGGTACGCGCATGGAAAAACTCGTTGTTGGCTGCTGAGTGTGCGCGCCTGAGCGCGTGACTGCCATTCGCGCCGGCGGCGCGCCGCATCGCACTTGACGATGCAAACTCGACCGGCGTTGCTGGTGTGAGAAGTATAGGCGTCGACGGCCTGTGTTAGCAATGAGCCGTCCCCAAGCGTCGTGGACTGGGCGATGGTCCGGCAGTGTCCGGCTAGGTCCCGTCTTGTCCGCCTTTAATCCTCGAGCGTCTTGAGCAGATGCCGTGCGATCACGATGCGCTGGATCTCGGACGTCCCCTCCCCGATCTCGCAGATTTTCGCGTCGCGCATCATGCGCTCCACCGGATAATCCTTGGTGTAGCCGTATCCGCCGTGGATCTGGACGGCCTTGATCGTGGCGCGCATGGCCAGCTCGGAGCAGAACAGTTTGGCCATCGCGGCTTCCTTGCCGTAGGGCTGTCCGTGCATCGCGAGCCATGCGGCGTGATAGACGAGGTGGCGGCCCGCCTCGATTTCGGTAGCCATGTCGGACAACTGGAACTGCACGCCCTGGAAGGACGAGATCGTCTGGCCGAACTGCTTGCGCACCGATGCGTACTGCAGCGCCTGTTCGAAGGCGCCCTCGGCGATGCCTAACGAAAGCGCGCCGATGCCGATGCGCCCGGAGTCGAGCGTCCGCATGAAATTGACGAACCCCTTTCCTTCGTCGCCGAGGCGGTTCTCGACCGGCACTTCGACATCCTCGAACAGCAGCTCGCGCGTGTCGGAGGCGCGCCAGCCGAGCTTGTCTTCTTTCTTGCCGGCGGTGAAGCCGCGCATGTTGGGCAGCGAGGGCTCGTGGCCAAATCCGGCCGCGCGCGCGTCCTCGAGGTCGCACGTCTCTTTGGTGAGGATGAACGACGAGATGCCGTGACGGCCGGCGGACGGATCGGTGACGGCGGTGGCGACGAAGATTTCGCCCACGCCGCCGTGGGTGATGAATCGCTTGGACCCGTTGAGGACGTAGTGGCTGCCGCGGCGCTCGGCGCGCGTGCGCGTGCCGCCGGCGTCGCTGCCCGCGGCTTCTTCCGTGAGGCCGAAGCCGCCGAGCACCTGTCCGCGGGCGAGGAACGGCACGAAGCGTTCGCGTTGGGCGGGCGTGCCGAAATTGACGATCGGCGACGTGCCTAACGTGGTGTGCGCGGAAATCGTGATGGCGTGCGAGGCATCGACCTTGGCCATCTCGTGGATGGCGATGATGTAGCTGATGTAGTCCATGCCGGCACCGCCCAACGATTCCGGCCACGGCACGCCCAACAAGCCGAGCTCGCCCATCTTCTTGACGGTGTGCCAGGGGAACTTGGCGTCGGCGTCGACTTTGGCCGCGATCGGCGCGACTTCGGTGGTGGCGAATTCGCGCACCATGTCGCGGACGGCCGTGTGCTGTTCGGTGAAGTACGGAAGATCGCTCATGAACGAGATGTGGATGCAGGTGCAGGTTCGGCGGACAGCCGGATGACGGCGAGGAATCGCTCGCCGTAGCGATCGAGCTTGGCCGGCCCGACGCCATGAACATTAGCGAGGGCATCGAAGGAATCGGGACGCCGGATGGCCATCTCGACCAGCGTGCGGTCGGGGAAAACACAATACGACGGGATGCGCTCCTGGCGGGCGAGCTCGGTGCGCAGATGTCGGAGCGCGCCAATGAGTGCGATCTCGACCGGCCCGAGGTCGGGCAGGTCGGCGGCGTCCGAGCCGGTGGACGCGCGGTCGGCGTGGCGCGCGGTGGGGCGCGGCGCCGGCGCCGGTTTCTGCGGGGCAGTCGCGTTCGGTCGAGTCGCCGCCTTGGTCGCCGGCTTCGTTGCGTCGGACCGGCGCGACCGTCGGACGGCCGGCGCATCGGCCACTGCGCGGTCCGCCGTATGCGTGCCGAGGCAGATGTCGCATCCATCGCAGGACGAGCGCGCCGCCGGATCGCCGAAGTAGCGGAGCACGAATGCGCGCCGGCACCTCTTCGTGTAGGCGTACATCTGCATCGCGTCGAGCTTGGACAGCTCGGCGCGGCGCCGGCGGTCGAGGATTTCCCAGTCGATGCGAAAGCGCGTGAGCGCGGCGGCGGGCTCCGTTAGGCGAATGCCGCCGCCGGTGCCGTGCCACACGACGAACTGGCGGTCCTGGAGGTCATCGAGCAGCATGCGCACGCCGCCGGCGCCGCCGAAGCCGGGCGGCAGCATGTCGGGCGACACGGGAATGCCATCGTAGAAGCGCTTCCCCGCGCCGCGCCAGAGTTCGCGCAAGAGGCCGCGCGCCGCGGCGTCGCTCTCGCCTAACTCCGCGCGGATCCGCGCCGGCGTCGCCAGCAGCCGCACCCAGAGGCTCGAGGTGGACGCCTGCTCCGATGCGATCGCCTTGGCTTGTGTGAGCAGGCGGAGGGCCGACTCGGCTTCGCGCTCTTTGACGCCGCCGTCGGAGCGCACGGCGATCGCAGCCGGCGTGAGCGGAGCGAGTCCGTGCCGATCGGCGGCGCGCTGCAGGACGGCGTACACGCGCTCCACCAGTGCTCGCTCGGGATACGCGCTCTTGATGAAGTACTCGTGGGTGAAACGGTCCTGGAATGCATGCAGGAGCACGCAGTCGGACGTGAGCCCATCGCGGCCGGCGCGGCCTGCCTCCTGGTAGTACGCCTCGAGCGTCCCGGGCATCGCATAGTGCACCACCAGCCTGACGTTCGGCTTATCGATTCCCATCCCGAACGCGTTGGTGGCGACGATCGCGCGCGCATCCTCGCGCATGAACGCTTCCTGCACATCGTGGCGGTGATCGTCGTCGAGACCGGCGTGGTAGGCGATCGCGCTGATGCGCGCACGGCGGAGCATCAACGTGACTCGCTCGACCGCGCGGCGTGTGGACGCATACACGACCGCTTGTCCCTCGTGCTCGCGCAGCCCGCGGATGAGCGACTCATCCTTGTCGCGATCGGTGCGCGTGCGGATGACGTGATACCGTAGATTACGCCGGTCGAAACCGGTGATGACGACTTCGGGTTTCTCGAGGCCCAACTGCCGAACGATGTCGCGCCGCACTTCCGGGGTGGCGGTTGCCGTCAGCGCGATGGTGGGCGGATTGCCTAACCGTTCGCGCACCTGGCCCACCCGCAGGTAGCTGGGCCGGAAGTCGTGCCCCCATTCGCTGATGCAGTGGGCTTCATCCACGGCGAGCAGCGAGACGCCGATGGACTTGAGCCGCTCGGCGGCGCTGCCGAAATCGAACCGCTCCGGCGCCACGTAGAGCATCTTGAGCTTGCCGCGCTCGGCGCGCGCGAGGCGGTCGGACACCTCGCTCGAGGTGAGCGTCGAGTTGATGAACGCCGCCGGCAGCCCCCGCGCTTCGAGCGCGTCCACCTGGTCCTTCATGAGCGAGATGAGCGGCGAGACGACGAGGGTGACGCCCGGGAGGAGCAGCGCGGGCACCTGATAGCAGAGCGACTTGCCGCCGCCGGTGGGCAGGACGACGAGTGTGTCGCGCTTGGCGGCGACGGCGGCGACGGCGCGCTCCTGCCCCGGTCGGAAGTCGGGGAAGCCGAAGTGTTGGCGAAGCGCGGCGCGGGCCTGGTCGGGCGAAAAGGAGTCGCTCACGCCGGGAGCATCGCGCCGCGCGCGGGGAGCGGCGTCATCGAAGGAATGCGGGGCGCATCGATTACACGGCGCGCACGAAATGGCCGCGCGTGAACCGTGTGCCGACCAGCGCGCGGATATCGCCTAACGCAGCCGGCTCGTGGCCGTGCAGCGCATCGAGCGCGGCGCGGGTGCGCGCCACGAGCTCCGCCACCGGATCGCCAGGCATGTTGAACACCATGCGGTACCCGCGGAGTCCCAGGCTCCAGAGCTGGGGCAGAAACTCGGAGGCTTCGATGGGACGCGAGTGCAACAAGCGGTTGCGGCAGGCGGAGTCGGTGGCCACGGGGAATGTGTAGCCGGCCGGGTCGGTGAGCTCGACGCGTGGATGCTTCTGCACGCACAGGTCGCGGCACGTCGTCGGTTCCCGGTTGAACGCGGCCGAGAGCACACAGTGCTCGATGGTCATGCCCTCCGGCCGGCCGTACACGACGGCGTCGAATCCGCGGCCGGACCACGGCGCCACCAGCTCGGCGATCTCGCCCACGGTGAGCTCGACGGAGAGCGTGATGCGGCGCGCGCCGTGATCGAACAGCACCGCTGCACTGTGCTGGTTGAAGCAGTTGACGGCGTAATCGGCGACGACGTCCCGTCCACGGGCGCCGAGCGATGCGACGAGTCCGGCGTGTCCGGACAGGAGGGGGAGGCCGAGGTCGAGCCATCGGTCGACGTCGCGGCGTTCCTCGGGCCGCACGATGGTCGGCGTGCGCAGGCGGAAGGCGATGCCGCGCGCGGCGAGCTCTTCGCCTAACGCGACGATGCGCGCCCGCGGCGGCACCGGGTGGCGGAGGAACGGGTCGAAGGTAATTTCGGTGGCGCCGGCGTCGGCGGCGGCGCGCGCATCGTCCGGCGTGTGGACGTCGGCAGCCAGCACATATATGGCGACGCCGCGCGCTGGGCCGGCATCGTACACGGGTACGTGCGCGACCGCGGCTTGAATGGCGGCGCGCCGCGCGATCACGCGGTGCTCGTGCGCCGCGGCGCGCATGCGGGCGAGCTCGGCCACGGCGCGCTGGCGCATCGTGTTGAGCTCCCGCACGGGGAGGAACAATCCCGGCTCGAGCGCGGTGGTGTCGACGGCGCCGAGGGCGAACGGCGTCTCGCCTAACCGGCCCAGCTGCTGGCGGAGCTGCGCCTCATCGAGGGCGTGCGCCCGCGCCGGGGCGAGCGGCGCCTCGCCGCGCACCGCGATGTGGTCCGAGCCCGCGCCGAACGTCAGCTCGAGCGGCGCGCCTGCGCTGCCGGCGGCGCGGACGTCGAGGCGGACGCGCCCGCCGCCTGTGCCGGACGCCACGCCGGCGAAGCTCTCGCGTGCGCGCGCCAGCAGCGCGTTGTGCGACGTCCGGAAGACGCGCCACCCAACGGGCGCCCGGCCGCGCAGCGGCGCGGTGACCGCCTGTCTGACGATGCCGTCGCGTTGGGCGAGCGTTCGCACATCGGTGGCGGCGGCACCGTTCGGCGCTCCGATGCTTCCGTTAGGCGGAAGGAGCACGATGCCGTCGCCCGCGGCCAGCGGCGCCGTCACCTCCACGAGGTGCGCCGCGCGGTCGTGACCCACCACGACGCCGAGCTCCACCCCTCGGTTGTCCGGCTGATCGCGCGTCACGTACTCGCGGCCCGCGCGGCCGCCGTACATGCCGCCGGTGAAGCCGCGGCTGAAGATCTGCACCAGGTCGCGACGCTCGTCGCCGTCGGGCAGAAACGGCTCGCCGCGGGACAGCCGGTCGAGCGACGTGCGATAGCTCTGCGTGACCGTCGCCACGTACTCGGGCCGCTTCTTCCGACCCTCGATCTTGAGTGTGTGGATGCCGGCGCGCGCAATCGCGTCCAGGTGTTCGTGCGCCGCCAGGTCCTTGGCCGAGATGAGAAAACCGCTGTCGAGCGTCTCGCCGCTCGCCGCGTCGGTGAGCACATAGTCCTTCCGGCACGACTGGGCGCACGACCCGCGGTTCGCGCTCCGCTCGGAGATCATGCCCGACATGAGACATTGGCCCGAGTACGAGATGCAGAGCGCGCCATGGACGAACGACTCGAGCAGCAGGCCGGGGACCGCCCTGTGGATGACGTCGATATCGTCGAGGGTGTTCTCGCGGGCGAGCACCACGCGCTCGATGCCTAACGCAGACAGAAAGGCGGCGCCGTCCGGATCGTGCACCGTGAGTTGCGTCGAGCCGTGGAGCTCGACGCCCGGATAGACCTGCTGCGCCAGGCGGACGAGCCCCAGGTCCTGGACGATCGCGGCGTGGATGCCGCGGTCGAGGCACTCGCCTAACAATGTCAGCGCGTCCGCCAGCTCCGACGGTTTGACCAGCGTGTTGAGCGTGAGATAGATGCGTCGTCCGCGCGAGCGCGCGAGCCGGCACGCCTCGGCGAGATCGTCCGGCGTGAGCTGCGCTCCCTCGTCGCGCGCGTTGAACCGCTCGGCGCCCAGATAGACCGCGTCGGCTCCGTTGGCCAACGCCGCGCGCACGGCGTCGAGCGAGCCGGCCGGCGAGAGCAGCTCGGGAACGCGCTGTGGAGGCATGCGAAGGAAACTAACCGATTGAGCAGCGGCCGTCGCACCCCGCCGCTGCCCACGAGCGCCGGACTACGCCGCGGAAAGATCCCGCAATGCGGCGCCGACGGATCCGTGCCGCAGACGGCGCAACGCTCGGTCGCGCAGCTGTCGCACGCGCTCGCGGGTCACACCCAGCATCTTGCCGATTTCGTCGAGCGTGTGCTCGCGATCGCCCTGCAGACCGAAATACAACTCGAGGATCTTGGCGTCGCGGGCGGGCAGCGTGGACAGCGCTCGCGCGAGCTCGGCGCGGCGGAACCGGTCGAGCACTTCCTGCTCGAGGTCGGGCATCTCGTCGGCGGCAAAGCGCTCGATGAGCGCGCGGTCGCTGTCCTTGCCTACCGCAGCGTCGAGCCGCACATCGGCTGCGTTGAGCGCGGTGAGCGCGCTGACGATCTCTGTCGGGATATCCGTGATCTGCGCGATCTCGTCAGGCGTCGGCTCGCGACGCAAGCGATCGCGCAGCACGCCAGCCGCCTTGATTACGCGCGACAGGTCGGCCGTGCGGTTGAGCGGCACGCGCACAGTGCGTCCCTGGCGCGCGAGCGACGCAAGGATGGCTTGGCGGATCCACCACACCGCATAGGAGATGAACTTCACGCCCTGGTCTGGATCGAACTTCCGGGCCGCCGTCATGAGGCCGACGTTACCCTCGCCGATCAGGTCGATGAGGGGCAGCCCGCGGTTCTGATACTTCTTGGCCACCGAGACGACGAAACGGAGATTCCGACGTACCAGCTCGTCGAGCGCCATTTCATCGCCGCGGCGTATCCGACGGGCGAGCGCCTGCTCCTCGTCGACGTGGAGCAGAGAGTACCGGCTCACTTCGGCGAAGTACTGATCGAGGATGTCGCGATCGGCTTCCGCCGGCGTGATGTCGGCGGGAGTCGCACGCGTGCGGCGGCGCTTCTCCTGGGCCATGTCTACTCCTCCCTGTGAGGCCTTCGTTCAGCAACAACCGAACCGGACAACATGCCCGACCGCGGTCTGCTTCAGGTCGTTGGTATGAATCCGCGAACGGGCTGGCCAGTGCCAGTACCCGCCTAATTCGAGATCGTTTCCCGGATTTTTCGTTGCCTGGACGGCCGGCGGTTTCCGGCGACGACGTCAGTCGTGGGAGAGTCCATCGAGGAGCTCCGCCGCACGGGCCAGGGTGGCGAGGTCGCGTTTCGAGAGCGTGCGCAGCTGGCGCGACAGGACTCTCACCCGGCGTGCTCGTCCGGCGGCGAGGAGCCTCGTGCCTCTGCGGGTAGCGGCAATGCGGACGATGCGGCCGTCTTCGGGATCAGCGACGCGCGTGACGAGGCCCAGGGCTTCGAGCGCGCGGACGAGGTGTGTCATGGTCGGCGGCCGCACCTGCTCGGTGGCGGCAAGGGCGCCGAGGGTGATGGGTCCGCCGAAGACGACGACGGAGAGTGCCGATGCGCGCGGCGCGCTCAGGCCCATGCCGGTGTCCTCGCGGCGGACGCGGCGCAGGATGTGAATGGCGGCGGAGTGGAGCCGGTCGGCGACGACGTCGGGATCGGGGCTCTTGCGCGAACGGGGCGGAGGGGCCATAGTGTTTAGCAATACTAACTAACTGACGCGCCAGACGCCACCCGGGCGCCTGCGCGCGGGTGCGCACCGTCCCACGTGCCGCGGAGGCCCCATGCCGGCGACGACCCCCATGCTTTCGCTCTCCCAGATCGGCCAGGTGCTCATTCCGGTCACCGATCTCCCGCGTGCGACGGCCTTCTACCGTGACACGCTCGGCATGCGCTTCCTGTTCGAGGTGCCGCAGCGCATGGCGTTCTTCGACTGCGGCGGCGTGCGCCTCATGTTGGGCGTGGCCGAGCCGAACGCGGAGCCGGTGGGCGCCGGGCTGTTGTACTATCGGGTTGCGGACATCCAGGCGGCCGCTCGGGCGCTGGCCGAGCGCGGCGTCGAGACGATCACTCCGCCGGCGATGATCGCACGGATGAGCGATCACGACCTCTGGTTAGGCGAGTACCGCGACTCGGAGGGCCATCCCTTCGCCCTCATGAGCGAAGTGCGCCTCGCCCCGGCCTCGCGTCCCGAAGAACCGCCAACATCGCCTGTGAGATGACTGCTAGGAGCGTCCTCCGATCTTCGGCACGAAGCGCAGCAGCAGCGCGACGACCAGGAAGGCGATGCCGACGATCATCAGGCTCCGCCGGCCCGAGTGTGCGCCGTACGCCCAGATCGCGAGCGCGACGAACAGCATCACGAGTTTGAGCAGGTCGATGCGCTTCATGGGGTGCGTCCCTCCCTGCCCTTCGCTCTGGCGTCGAGAAAGCGGCGGACGCCGTCGCGGAACTCGGCCGTCGCGCGGGCGTCCACGTTGACGCGCGCGCCTAACGCAATGCCGGAGCGGAAGCCGACGCCGTCCAGGTCGTAGAACAGCCGCTTGGTGAACGCGACCGCGCCAGGCGGCGACGCCGCGAGCCCGCGGACCACATCGTTGGCGGCGGCATCGAGCGTGCCCGCCGCGACCACCCGCGAGACGAGGCCCGCATCGAGCGCCTCGCGGGCCGAGAGCACGCGCCCGGTCGCGACGAGGTCGAACGCCTGCTTCTCGCCCACCGTCCGGCGCAGCATCGTCATCACCATCGCCGGCACGAAGCCGACCCGGACTTCGGGATAGCCGAACCGCGCGTCCTCGTCGGCGAGCACGATGTCGCAGGCGCTTGCCAGGCCCGCGCCGCCGGCCAGCGCCCGCCCGCGGACCGCGGCGACGACGGGTTTGGGCATCTCGCGCATGGCGATGAACGCGTTGCCTAACGCCATCGCGTCCTCGTGCTGCGCGGCGGCGCCGGCGTCGACGAGCGCGGCCAGCGCGGCGAGGTCCGCGCCGGCGCAGAAGTCCGGTCCGTCGGCGGCGAGGAGCACGACGCGCACTGCCGGGTCGGCGCCGCAGCGTCTGAGCGCGTCCACCAGCTCGTCGGCCGCCGCGCGGTCGAGCGCGTTCTTCTTCTCGGGGCGCGCCAGCGTGATGCGTCCCACGCCGTCGGCCGCTGCGACGCGGATCCGGTTCACCCGCCGGCGCCCGGCAGGCCGAGCCGGCGCGCCTCGGCGTCGGGAACGTCGAGCTCGAGGCGGAGCAGCGCGGTCGAAAACACCTTGCCCTGCGCATCGGTCTTGAGCGACAACGTGCCGCCGCCGCCTAACGCACCGTGCAGCAGAAAGTTGAGCGCGCCCAGATTCGGCAGCGCGTACCGCTCGACGCCGCCCGTGATGGCGCCGGCGAAATGCCGCGCCACCCGGTCGCGCGTCAGCTCCCGCTCGAGCAGCGGGTACCACCGGGGCTCGAGCGCGATCACGCCGACGTTGGCGGTGTCGCCCTTGTCGCCCGAGCGCGCGTGCGCGATGTCCAACAGCCGAATCTTCATGGCTCATCCATGGTGACCGCCGGCGTCACGACGCGCTTGTCGACGAGGGCCGGCCAGTACGCCACCACCTCTTCGGTTTTCGGCCGGCCGCCGGCAAACCCGGTGACGCTGGGCGGTCCGTTCAGGACTAACGGAGCGATTTCGCGGGTGAACCGTTCGACCGCCTTCCGGTCGGGCCCGCGCACGCCGATGCGCAGCTGGACCTCGGGCACGTCGCCCGCGGGTCCGGCCAGCGCGCCGTGCGTCGCCGACGCGCCGAGGAATTCGGTGTGCACCGCGTCGAACGCCAGGCCGAGCCGGTCGAGACGCTCGCGCAGCACGCGGTCGGAAAGGCGCGCCTTCTCGAGCGCGTCGGGCCACGCGTACACGAGGGTGCCTAACGCCTTGAACCCGGCGCGATAGGCGATCGATACCTTGAGCTTGTCGGTGGGCGGCCGGCCGCGGATGCCGAACACGCGCACGCGATCCGCCCCCGCGCGCTCGAGATGGATCGTCGTGAAGTCGGCGATGACGTCGGGCGTGATGTACGAGTGCGGATCGCCCATCTCGTACACCAGCTGCTCGCTGACGCTGTGCACATCGATGCGGCCGCCGGTGTTCGGATGCTTGTAGATCACGAAGCTGCCGTCCTCGTGCCCCTCGACGATCGGGTAGCCGATGTTCGCGAGGTCGGGAATCGTGCGCCAGTCGTACAGGCAGTTGCCGCCCGAGCACTGCGCGCCGCACTCGACGATGTGTCCGGCGACGATGCCCGCAGCGAGCTTGTCCCAGTCATCGAGACGCCAGCCGAACTCGTAAAGGAGGGGCGCCATGGTGAGCGCCGTGTCGGTCGACCGCCCGGTGACGACGACGTTGGCGCCGCGCCCCAGCGCGTCGACGATCGGCGGTGCGCCAAGGTAGGCGTTCGCCGACAGCACGCGGTCGCGGATGGTCGAGAGCGGTTCGCCTGTCTCCATGTTGGCGAGCGCGTGGCCCTCGGCCAGCAGTGCGTCGATGCGAGGCAGCAAGTCGTCGCCGGTGACGATGCCGATGCGGATCTGCTCCGACACGCCGGCGCGTCGCGCCGCCTCGCGGACCGCGGCGGCGCAGGCCACCGGGTTCACGCCGCCGGCGTTCGCGACCACGCGCACGCCCCGTTGGGCGACGGCGGCGAATACGCTCTCCATGGCGCCGATGAAATCGCGCGCGTAGCCTAACGATGGATCCCGCTCCTTCTGCTTCTGCAGGATCGACATCGTCACCTCGGCCAGATAGTCGAGCATGAGGTAGTCGATCGGTCCGCCATCGGCCTGGCGGCGAGGCGCCTCCAACCAGTCGCCCCAGAATCCCTGGCCGCTCGCAACGCGCACGACGCGTGTCATGCGTGTTCTCCGAGATGCGGCGGCAGCACGAACGCGCCGAGGTGCGGCCCGGGATTGTTGAGGGAACTGCGCAGCGCCATTGCCAGAACGTCGCGCGTCTCTTCGGGATAGATCACTGCGTCCACGTATCCGCGAGCCGCGGCATAACGCGCATCCAGCTGGTGATCGTAGTCCGCCCGCATCGCATCGACCGCCGCGGCCAGGTCGGGATCGGGTTGTTTGTTTGCGCGGCGCGCCACGTCGAGCGCTGGCCCGTGCACGGCCTGCACTGCCGATTCGCCTTCCATCACACCCATCCGCCCAGTGGGCCACGTGAAGATGAAATCCGGGTCGAACCCCTGCCCTGCCATCGCGTAGTATCCCGCGCCGGATGCATGATTGATCGTGAGAACGAGCTTGGGCACCGTGGCCGTCGCCATCGCCTCGACGAATTGCGCGCCCGCGCGGATGATGCCGCCGTGCTCGGCCTCGGGACCGACCATGAAACCCGAGACGTCCTGCACGAACAGCAGCGGCATGCGCTCGCGGTCGCAGCGGTCGATGAAGTAGGCCACCTTCTCCGCACTTTCGGTGTAGATGATGCCGCCGAAGCGCGGGCGCTCGCCCTGGCGTCCTTTGATCAGCCCGCGATGGTTGGCGATGACGCCCACCGGCATGCCGTCGATGGCGGCGTCGCCGCAGATCATTTCCTTGGCGCGGCCGCTCTGGAATTCGTCCAGCTCGCCGCGGTCGACGATCGCGCGCAGCACCTCGTGCATCTCGTACGACATGCGGTGGTCCTGCGGCAGCAGGTCGTACAGCGCATCGGGGGCCGTCGCGGGCGGCGCCCCATCCTGCACCCCCCGCCTAACGGGCCGGGGAAGGCGCGACACGAGCGCGCGCAACTTCTCGACGCAGCGCTCGTCGTTCTTGACGACGTAGTGCGCCACGCCGGAAATCTCGGTGTGGGTGTGGGCGCCGCCTAACGACTCGCCGTCCACCACCTGTCCGGTGGCGCCCTTGACCAGATTCGGACCACCCAACCCCATGAACGACGTGCCTTCCACCATCAGGATCACGTCGGAGAGCGCCGGCAGGTAGGCGCCGCCCGCGATGCAGGGTCCCATTACTGCGGCGAGCTGCGGAATTCGCAGGTAGCGCCGCATGACCGAGTTGTAGTAGAAGATCCGGCTCGCGCCGTATTGCCCGGGGAACACGCCGCCCTGATACGGCAGATTCACGCCGGCGGAGTCGACCAGGTAGATGATCGGGATGCGGCAGCGCATCGCGATTTCCTGGGCGCGAAGCATCTTGCGGATCGTTTCGGGCCACCACGACCCGGCTTTCACCGTCGCGTCGTTGGCGACGACCACCACTTCGCGCCCCTCGACGATGCCGACGCCGGTCACGACGCCGGCGCCCGGCGCCTGGCCGTCGTATTGGTCGTAGGCGACGAGCAGTCCCACCTCGAGAAACCGCGCGCCGGGGTCGCACAGCAGCGCGATGCGCTCGCGGGCGGTGAGCTTGCCCTGCCGGTGCTGGCGCTCGATCTTGTCGGCGCCGCCGCCTAACCGAAGACGCTCTTCGAGCGCGCGCAAGTCGGTCGACAACTCGCGCAGTCGTGGCGTCGCGGTCACGCTTCCTGCTGCTCGCGCTCGGCGAACCACGCCTTGATGTAATCCACCAGCGCCGTCGTCGGCGTTCCCGGTCCGAAGAGCTGCCCGACGCCCTGCTCGCGCAGCGCGTCGATGTCTTCTTTCGGAATGATCCCGCCGCCGGTGATCAGAATGTCGTCGCGTCCTGCCTTACGGAGCAGCTCTCGCACGCGCGGAAAGAGCGTCATGTGCGCGCCGCTCAAGATCGACAATCCGACCACATCCACATCCTCCTGCACCGCCGCGTTGGCGATCATTTCCGGCGTCTGATGGAGACCAGTATAGATCACTTCCATGCCCGAATCGCGAAGCGCCGCCGCAACGACTTTGGCGCCGCGGTCGTGGCCATCGAGACCGGGCTTGGCTATGAGCACCCGAATGGGTCGCATGTGCGAAAAGTAGCGTCCGTTGGGACGGAAAAACGAGGAAAGCGCCGCGATACACGGCTGCGTAATTCTATCGACGTCCCATGAGAGCGCCAAGGCGTTCCGCAATCGCCTGATGCACACACGCCGCGGACTCTTGGCGAGCCCGCGGCGTTGCGCGTCATCGAAACGTCGAGTGCTACGGGTGCTTCGTCGTGTCCGGCGTGACCGTCTTCTTGGTGCCAGTCCTCGGCGTCGGCTTGACCGGCGTGGTCGTCGTTGCCGGCGTGGTCGTCGCCTTGGGCGGTGTAACGGTCGGCGTCGTGCCGGGACGAACGCCACCCGCCTTCATGGCCGCCGGACTGGCGGTCGTCGTCGCTTTGCTCGCGGACGGCGTCGCCGGCGTGGTTCCAGCCGCAGGCGCAACGCTTCCCGTCGACGCCTGCGTCACCGTGCCGCCCGCAGCACCGCACGGGTTTGCCTGCTTGGCCGGCTGATTCTTTTTCTTGCTGAAGATCGACGTCAGGTTCTGCACCGCAGTCGCTGCCTGTGAGACGGTCGCCGCACCCTGCGCCGCCGCTCCCTGGACTGCCTGCGACCCGGTCGCATTCGCCACCTGCGTGGCCGTTCCTGCCGCGCCGCCCGCGCAGGGCTGGCCGGCCGCGCCGCCCGCGCTGCCCGTGCCGCCCGCGGCAGCGCCGGCCGCACCGGCCACGGACGCAAGCTGTCCGCCGCTCGAGACGCCGTTGGCCAGGTTCTGGAAGTGGAGCGGAAACTCGCCGCCTAACGAGTGCTGGCCGCCCTGATAGGAGTTGATCTCGTCGATCGTGAGGTCGAACGAGAAGCTGAATCCGTAGATCTGCTGTCCCGGATACCACGCCAGCTCGAACTGCGCGTCGCCGCTCCCGCCTGCATTGAGCGTGAATTTCGGGTCGAAGCTGCCGCCGTAGACCTGCCCGATGCCGCGCACACCGTTCGGGCCGTACACCACGTAGCGGTTGCCCTTGTCATCGATGATGGTGCCGGAGTTGGTCAGGTAGGCGAGGACGAGAGAGTTCGCCGTCTTGTTCTGAAAATGCATCACGACATCGATCATCTTGTAGCCGCGCAGATCACTCGTCCGGAAGTTCGTGATCACGGCCGCAAAATCGTTCGTCTCGACGCAGTTGGGCGTGCTGCCGCAGACGTTAGGCGGTTGCGTTGCCTGCGCGGCTGCAGGCGCGGCTGCCGGAGCCGCAGCGGGTTGTGCTGGGGGTGCGCCTTGCGCGTGCAGCGCGGGCGCGGTGACAAAGGCGGCGACGGCCGCCCACCGTGAAATCCGGGTGGCTCGCATTGTCCATCCTCCTGTGGCGATCGGTTGACGGCCCTGCCCGCCGAACAATGCGCAGGGTCGGACCGAAAACCGTCAGGCGGACAAGACCGGACGTCGCCGGACAATGCGGGACTTGGGAGGGGAGATCGGATCCGGGCCGAGAACCGGAATGTGCAGGGTCGGACCCCCAAAAAAGCGACAGGCGGACAGAACCGGACTTCGCCGGACAAAGCCGGATAACGAAGGGCGGGACCCCACGCATGAGGCGAGATCGGATCCGGGGCGAGATCATGGAAGAAGGCTGACGACGGACACCGCCGGTTTCGTCCGACTTACCGCTGTCTCCGCTTTCTATCCGGCCTTGTCCGCCCTTTCCGCCTTACCGCTGTCTCCGCTTTTTGTCCGGCCCTGTCCGCCTCGTCCGCCTTAAAAGAACACCGGCTCCCGATACGCGCCGAACACCTCTTCCATGGCGGCGCGAATCTCGTACAGCGTGGCGTCCGCGCGGGCGGCGTCGAGGATGAGCGGGATCAGGTTGGCCGAAGTGCGCGCAGCATCGCGGAGCGCGGCGAGCGCGGCGGTGCACTTTGCGGCGTCGCGGTTCGCGCGCAGCGCTCTGAGTCGTGCCCGCTGATCTTCCTCGGCGTCGGCGCCGATGCGGAGCAAGGGAATCGTCAACTCGGGCTCGTCGGTCACGAATTCGTTGACGCCGACGACCAGCTTGCGGTGCTGCTCGAGCTCCCACTGCTGGCGCGCCGAGGACTGGGCGATCTTGCGCTGCAGCCACCCCGATTCGAGGGCGCGTACCACGCCGCCGGCGCGCGCGATGTCTTCGAACAGCGCCTCGGCGTCGCGCTCCATGCTTTCCGTTAGGCTTTCGATGTAGTACGAGCCGCCCAAGGGGTCGATCACGTTGGGCACGCCGGTTTCGTAGGCCAGGACCTGCTGCGTGCGCAGCGCCACCTGCACCGACTCCTCCGTGGGCAGCGCCAGTGTTTCATCCATCGAGTTGGTGTGCAACGACTGCGTACCGCCGAGCACGGCGGCCAACGCCTGATACGCGACGCGCACGATGTTGTTCATCGGCTGCTGCGCCGTGAGCGTGACGCCGGCGGTTTGCGAGTGGAAGCGCATCATCCACGAACGCGGGTTGCGCGCCCGGTAGCGGTCGCGCATGTGCCGCGCCCAGATGCGCCGCGCCGCCCGCAGTTTCGCAATCTCCTCGAAGAAATCGTTGTGGATGTCCCAGAAGAACGAGAGGCGGGGAGCAAAGTCATCGATGTCCAGGCCGCGCGCGAGGCCGCGCTCCACGTAGGTGAATCCGTCGGCGAGCGTGAAGGCCAGCTCCTGGACCGCCGTCGCCCCGGCCTCGCGAATGTGGTAGCCCGAGATCGAGATCGTGTTCCATTGCGGCGCGTGCTTGGCGGACCACTCGAATCCATCGACGATCAGACGCAGCGCGGGCTCGATCGGATAGATCCACGCGTGCTGGGCCATGTACTCTTTCAGGATGTCGTTCTGGATGGTCCCCCGCAGCTTTTCCGATGGAACCCCGTGCCGCTCGGCGGCGGCGATCAGGAAGCAATAGAGAATGATCGCCGGACCATTGATGGTCATGGAGACGGACACCTGGTCTAACGGAATGCCGTCGAACAACGTCTCCATGTCGGCGACGCTCGAGATGGCGACGCCGCACTTCCCCACCTCGCCCTCCGACCGTGGATGGTCGGAGTCGTAGCCCATGAGCGTCGGGAAATCGAACGCGACCGACAGGCCCGTCTGTCCGTGCGCGAGCAGATACTTGTAGCGTTCGTTGGTGTCGCGCGCGCTGCCGAACCCGGCAAACTGGCGCATGGTCCAGAGGCGGCCGCGGTATCCGGTCGGATGGATGCCGCGTGTGAACGGATACGTGCCCGGCGTGCCGAGCGCCGCGGGATCGAGGCTCGCGGTGTCGAGCGCGGTGTAGAGCGGATCGACGTCGCCGCCGGAATTGGTGAACGCCAGGTCGCGCTTGCGGTCGGCGTCGAACCGGGCGCGCCACGCAGCGACTTCCGCGCGCAGGCGTTCCAGCTCGGCGTGCTCGTCGCGACTCAGGTCGGCCGCATCTCGGATGGTGGTCATGCGTCGATTCCTCGTCTCCGGCGCCGTGCGCCGGTCATTGCGTTAGGCGCGCGGCGTTCCGCGCCAGAAGCGTATCCGCCACCGCGAACGGTGTCAGGGTTCCCGCCTCGAGTGCCGGCAGCTGCGCATCCACCCAGGCGGCGATGTCCGGATTTCCCCACAGGCGCTGCCGCAGACGGCGTTCCACCGCTTCCACCACCCGTTCGCGCAGCCGTTCCCGCCGCCGGACATCCAACGTGCCACTGCGTGAAAGATAGTCGAAGTGCCGGTCGAGGGCGTCCGCCACTGCGTCGATGCCTTCACCTTTGTCGGCGATCGTTGCTAACACGGGCGGCGTCCAGTCGTCGGATGCATCGTCCTGCGCGGCCTGACGCGCGGCGTGCGCCGGGTTACGCAGTTTTTTGAGATCGACGCCGTGGTGCGCCGGAACGGTTCGCATCGTGCCGCCCAACCGGAGACCCAGTGTCATCTGGATCTCGTGCCGCAAGCGCTCGGCGTCCGGCCGGTCGGCCTTGTTGACCACGAACACGTCGGCGATCTCCATGAGGCCCGCCTTCATCGCCTGGACGGAATCGCCGGACTCGGGCACGAGCACGACGACGGTAGTGTCCGCGGTGCGCGCGATGTCGAGCTCGCTCTGTCCGACGCCCACAGTCTCGATGAGGATGCGGTCGAACCCGTAGCCATCGAGCACGTCGGCCACCTCGCGCGTGCTGGCCGCGAGCCCGCCTAACGATCCGCGCGTCGCCATCGACCGGATGAAGATGCCCTCGTCAAGCGCCACCGCTTCCATGCGGATGCGGTCGCCCAGCAGCGCGCCGCCGGTGAACGGCGACGTCGGGTCCACCGCGATGATGCCGGCGGAGAGCCCGGACGCGAGATAGCGCGCGGCGAGCCGGGTGGTGATGGTGCTCTTGCCGGCGCCCGGCGGCCCGGTGATGCCGATCCGGCGCGCCCGCCCCAACCGCGGGTGCAGCGCGCCTAACAGATCCTCGAACCCGGCGCGATGATTTTCCACGATGCTCACCGCGCGCGCGAGCGCCGCCGGCCGGCGCGCGTCGAAGTCGGCGAGCAGGGTGCGGTGCGCTTCGCGCGGCGCCGAGGACGTGGTCATCGGCGCCGGCGCAAGCCTTGCAGCGGCCGCGACAACAGGTGCCACGGCACGAGGAGAAACAGCACGAACATGACGAGCGTCACGAACAACGTAGCCACGAGAACGTAGGTGTTGTGGTCCGCCACGTAGAGCAGCGCGCCGACGACGGCCAGCACGCCCGTTGCCATGCACAGCACGACCCGGCGCGTCTGTCCCGCGATGAAGAGCTGCATCTCCATCACGTCGCGCGGGTGCGCGCGCACGCGCAGCTCATCGCGGCCCGCGCGCCGCAGCACGTCCCGCAGCTCGCGCGCGATGCCGGTGATCTCGCCCAGCACATCCTGCATGCGGTCGCGCGCATCGCTGGCGCCGACCGATGCCAACAGCGTCGCGCCCATGCGGCGGATCACCGGCGATGCAAACTGCACCGCGTTGAACGCGGGATCGTAGCGCAGCGCGATGCCTTCCGCCAGCGCCGCGGCGCGGCCGAGGTACACGAATTCGCTGGGCAGCATGATCGGCCAGCGATAGAACGTGGCCATCACCTCGTTCACGATGCGCTGCACCTGTCGCGGCTGGGCGTCGGGCGTGAAGGCGACCGACATGAGCGCGCCGGCCGCATCGCGCACGGTGCCGCGATCGACTTCCGGATCGAGCACGCCGAGCTCGTAGAAGCCGGCGATGACGCCGTCGACATCTTTGCGCACCGCCGCGAGCACCGTTTCGATGAGGCGCACGCGCGTCTCCCGCTCGACGCGGACCACCATGCCGAAGTCGAGCAGCACGAGCGTGCCGTTAGGCGAGACCAGCAGGTTGCCCGGGTGCGGGTCGGCGTGAAAGAGCCCGTCGATCAGCATCATCTGGGTGTAGACCTCGACCACCGTCCGCAGGAGCGTCTCGAGCGAGATGTCGCCCGAGGCGATGCGGCCCTGGAGCTGGTCGATCTTCGTGCCCTCCATGTACTGGAGCACGAGCACGCGCCGGGACGTGAGCGCACCCATCACTTCCGGCACCGCCACCCGCGTGTCGCGCGCAAAATTGGCCCGGATGAGGTCGGCGTTCCGCCCTTCCTGGCGAAAATCCATTTCCTCTTCGATGCGCTTGGCGAATTCGCGCACGATCGTCGTGATCGCACGCGTGTGGTGGTTCGGGAAGAGAATGTTGAGGTAGTAGAGAATCCGAAACGCGGCGTCGAGGTCGACGGCCACCATTTCTTCGACGCCCGGCCTGAGCACCTTCACCGCTACTTCCCTGCCGCCTAACGACGCGCGGTGGACCTGCCCCAACGATGCGGCCGCGAGCGGCTCTTCGTCGAACCGGTCGAACAACTCGGACACCGGTTTGCCGAGCTCGCGGACGATGACGGCCTCGATGTCCTTCGAGGGCAGCGGCGGCACGCTGTCGGTGAGCGTCCCCACTTCGCTCAGATACGGCTCGGGCAAGATGTCGGCGCGCGAGGCGAACACCTGGGCCAGCTTGATGAACGCGGGCCCGAGGGCCGCGAGCGTGGCGGTGAGGCGTTGGGCGCGGCGGCGATGCGCGGCTTCGCTCGCCCGACGCGGCCCGCCGACGACGATCCATCGCCGCCGGTCTCGCAGGAACGCGATCACAAACGGAAACAGCCGGAAGAAGACGACGAACGGGCGCACGTCAGCGGGGCGCGGGCGGCTTGAGATCCACCGCCCGGGCGGACTCGGCGCGCTGCACCAGCACCCGGCGGATGCGCGACGGCTCGGCGTCGACCACCGTCAACTCGTGCTCGGCCAGGCGGAAGCGCTCGCCGGTGGACGGGATGCGGCCGAGCGCGCGCACGATGGCGCCGCCTAACGTTTGCGTCCGGTCGCCGTCGCCGCCTAACGACAAACCGATGCGCCGGTCCACTTCCTCCAGCGGCGTCGACGCATCGAGCACCACCGGCCGCCGCTCGGCGCCCGCCTGCTCGACGGCGGCCGGCTCGTCGTGCTCGTCCCGGATGTCGCCCACCAGCTCCTCGAGCAAGTCCTCGAGCGTCACGATCCCCGCCGTGCCGCCGAATTCATCCAGCACCACCGCCAGATGGCGTTGGGCCCGCAGCATCTCATAGAGCACCGTGCTGAGGCGCGTGCTGAGCGGTGCGTGCGCGACCTGCCGGATGGGCGCCGGCCGCTGGCCGCCCGTCTCGAGCACGTCGAACACGTGCACCATGCCGATGATGTGATCCATGGACCCGCGATAGACCGGGATCCGGCTGTAGCCGGACTGCGCGATCGCGCGCGCCATCGCTTCGGGCGGAATCGCTTCATCCACCGCGAAGACGGCAGTGCGCGGCGTCATCACGTCGCGCACGACCTTCTCGCCGAACTCGACCAGGCCCGCGATGATGTCGATCTCCGCATGCTCGCCGATGCCCTCGAGCTCGCCCTCCCGCAGCAGATCTTCGATCCCTTCGCGCGCCGGCGCGAGCGCCCGGCGCGATGCCGGCGTGAGCGAACGCCCAACGGCGCGAGCAGCGTCGAGCACGGGCGCGAGGAGAAACGCGGCGACATCGAGCGGCGGCACCAGCACCGGCAGCAGGCCGGGCGCCCAGCGACGCGCAACGGCCCGCGGCACCAGCTGTCCGGCGATGAGGAACGCGAGCGCGAGCAGCACCGTTTCGCCAACGAGCACCCAGGGGGAGCGCCCGTCGCCGCCGCCTAACAATGCGCCGGCCGCCGCGACCATCAACGCCGTGCCGGCCCCGGCGGCGAGCACCAGACGCTGCGGCCGCGCCAGAAGCGCGCTCTCGCCCAATCCGGCCGGCGTGGCCAGCCGCTGCTCGGCCCAACGCCTGAGCCAGACGCGGCTCACCGATCGCACGGCGGTCGCGGCGGCCGTGAGCCACGCCACGACGACCACGCCTAACGCGAGCAGCAGGCCCGAGATGCTCATGAGACGCGCTGCACCGGCGAGTCCGGCCGCTCGAAGTACACCCGGTCCACGCGCCGGCGGTTCACACGTTCGACGACGATGCGGTAGCCATCCAGCTCGAGCTCCTGCCCCGCCTTGGGCACGTGCCCGACGACCTCGAAGATGAGCCCGCCCACCGTCGAGACGTCGGGCCGGTCAAAGCGATGGCCTAACGCGTCGGACAGCTCATCGAGCGTCACGCGGCCCGAGACCCACCACCGCCGTCCGTCCTCGGCTTCGATGGGCGGCTCCTCCCGATCGTATTCGTCCCGGATGTCGCCGACGATTTCCTCGAGGATGTTCTCGATCGTGACCAGGCCCGCCGTGCCGCCGAACTCGTCGACCACGATCGCAATGTGCGAGCGCGTCGCCTTGAAATCGCGCAGCTGGGCTTCGATGGTCTTGCTCTCCGGAATGAACGACGCCGGCCGCGCGATCGATTCCCACCCCGCGGCAGGTTCCTCATCGGCGATCACCGCCGGCAGCAGATCCTTGGCGAACAGGATGCCCGTGATGTGGTCGATGGTCTCATCGTACACCGGCAGCCGCGCGTGCTGCGAGCTGCGCACCCGATCGAGCACCTCGGACCACGGCGTGCCGTGCTCGAGGCCGAGGATGTCGACGCGCGGCACCATCACCTCGTGCACCTCGGTGTCGCTGAACGAGAACACGCGGTGCAGGATGGCGCGATGCGGCGCGGGTTGCTGCGGCGTCACGATGCGCCGGAACTGCTCGGCCGTGATCTCGCGATCGCCCTGCGCCGGCGTGAACGGCGGGAGCACGCGGCGGAGGATGCGGTCGAGGATGGCGCCGCCGGCGACGAGCGGCCGCATGAGCACTTCGGTCGAGTGCACGACGGGCGTCAACGCCGCCAGCGCGCGCGCGCCGACCGCCTCACCCGCGGCGCGCGGCATCACCTCGCCCACCAACACCGCAAGGATCGCGATCACGATGCCTAACCCAATGGCGGCGCCCGGCACCAACGCGTCGAGCTCGAACGCGCGTGCCGCGGCCACCCCGGCGACGAGCAGCGCGATGATCCGGGCGATCGAGAGCGCGCGGTGGGTGAAATCGCGCGTGCCGCCCGTCGGCGCCTCGACCACGGCGCCGTTGGTCGTCATGTCGGATACCGACAGAAGCGCGCCGTCCGCGGCCGCGAGGAGCGCGGCCCACGCCAGCGCCAGAATCGAGATCACGAACGACACGAGGCTCATGTCCACGCCTCTCGGGCGCGCGCGAGCAAGTGCTCCTGGCGCCGCCACATCGCCGACCGCTCGCGCCCAACGGCGGGATGATCGTGGCCCAGCACGTGCAGCGTGCCGTGCACCACCAGCCGCGCGAGCTCCTGTCGCACCGGTACGCCGTTCCGTCGGGCATTCGACCGCGCTACGGCCGGCGCGATGTACACGTCGCCGACCAACGGCCCCCCGTCGATCCGCGCGAACGGAAACGCGATCACGTCCGTTGGGCCGCGGCGCCCCAGATGCCGGGCGTTGAGCCGCGCGATCGCCGGCTCGGTGACGAACGCGATCGACACCTCGGCGGAACGCACGCGCTCGGCCCGCAGCACGCGGTCGGCGAGCCCGGCAATACGCCGGCGCGACAGCGGCAGGCGACCCGCCGACGACGAGACGTGCACGACGCGCGTCATGCCGAGGCGAACTCCGACGAGATGCCGCCGCTCGACGCGGGATAATCGATGCGGCTGTGGTACATGCCGCTGAGCACGCGCGCAAACTGCTCCTTGATGATCTCGATGTGCCGCAGCGTCAGCGGCGCATCGCGGAGCTGCCCTTGATCCATCCGCTGCCGCACCATGTGTTCGATCACGTCGCGGATGCGCGGCGGCGTCGGCTCGGCGAGGACGCGCACCGCCGCCTCGATGCCGTCGGCCAGCATGCAGACCGCCGTTTCCGCGGACTGCGGGATCGGGCCCGGATACGTGAAGTCGGCTGCGTTAGGCAGGGACCCCGAATCGTGTTCGCGCGCCTTCTCGAGGAAGTAGGCGATCGGCGCCGTGCCGTGGTGCTCGGGGATGAATGCGGCGATCGCCATTGGCACGTGGTACTCCGCCGCGAGATCCATGCCTTCACGCACGTGATTGCGGATGATGGCGGCGCTCGTCCCCGGCTTGAGCTTGTCGTGCGGGTTGCGTCCGCCGGCCTGGTTCTCGACGAAGTACTGCGGCTTCGTCAGCTTGCCGATGTCGTGGTAGTAGGTGCCCACGCGCGCGAGCAGGCCGTTCGCGCCGATCGCCGTGGCAGCCGCCTCGACGAGGTTTGCCATGGCGATCGTGTGTGCATAGGTGCCCGGCGCCTCGAGGCTCAGCCGCCGCAGCAAGGGCCGATTCAGGTCCGAGTACTCGATGAGCGTGAGGTGCGTCGTGATGCCCGTGAATCGCTCGGCGAGCGGCACGAGGAACATCGCGAAGACCACGGACACGACCGCGTTGCCGACGCCTAACCCGGCGCTCGTGGCGATCTGGCCCGAGTTCCAGCCGAGGGTGAGTCCGATGGCGAGCGCGGCGAACAGATAGGCGACGCCGATCGTGATCACATATTGGTACGACTGCTCGCGCCTCAGGATCACGCGCACGCTGAGCGCCGCGGCCGCCCCGCCCACGAGATTGATGAACAGCGCGTTCGTCCCCCGGTACACACTCTGTCCGCCGACGAGCACCGCGAGGATCATCGCCGCGATCATGCTGATGCGCGAATCGAGCAAGACGCTCAGAATGATGGCCGCCAGCGCCACCGGCACCAGCTCGGGATGCACCGGCTGCCATTTCGCCGCGACCGCGGCCACGACCAGGACGAGCAGGAACACCGCCGCGAAGAGCGCCATCGAGCGGAAGGCGCTGTACAGCTGCGGCCGGAAGAGCACGATCGCAATGCCGAAGATGGCCAGGACGAGCGCGTTGTACGCAATGCTGCCGGCGATGCGGCCTAACGCACGCTGACCGCGCGTGCGCGCCTGCATCGCGTCGTGGAGCGCGCGCATCTTCGCGAACTCCGGTTCGCCGACCACCTCGTGCGCGCCGACGATTTTCTCGCCCGCCCGCACCATGTACTGATTCACGTTCACCGAGTTCCGCAGCTCCTGCCGCCGCTGCTCGGTCGCCACCTGGTCGAGGGCCACCGTTGGGCGGAAGAACGCGCTGAGCAGTTTCAGGTAGAGCGCGCTGGCGATGGACGAGTTCGGATCCGGCTCGAAGGCCCGCGATCGCGACAGCAGCGACGCGAACGACAGGAGACTGTCCACCATCACGCTGCGTTCCTGCCCGTCGCGCCGCACGATCACGTCGCCGCGCAGGTTGTCCACCGTCGAGCCGGCGGCGATGCCTTCCGACAGCCAGCGCGCATACGCGCGGCGCACGGCGTCCAGCATCGCGCGCCGCCGCGCGGCGGAGACGAGATAGTCGGCTTCCGCCGGCGTGAGCGTCACACCCTGGAGACCCGCCGCCGCGATGACCGCCGTCCGTTGGGCGCCGGCCGTGGCGTGCGCCGCGGCGCCGCGCTCGACGGTCACCGACATCGAGTCAATGAACGCACGCAACTGATTCTGCGACGAATCGAGCGCCGCCTGCCGATACTCGAGAATCGGTTTCACCGACTGCGCGAGCTCGTCGCGTTCCCGCGCCAACGCGGATGGGGACTTCGGAACGACGAACGCGAACGGCGCGATCACGTTCTCGGTGGCGACGGATCCCACTTCGAAGATCGGCGAATCGATGGCCGGCGCGTTCGGGAACAGCAGGTACGTCACCACGGCCAGCGACACCAGCAGCGCGATGCGCAGGCCGTGGTATCCGAGGCGCGCCCGCGTCGAGTACGGCGGGGCGCCCGCGCCGGCGGCGTTGCGCTCGATCGGCAAGCGAATCGCCATCCGTTAGTCAGTCCCCGCGTCCCGGGCGTACGCCCGGATGATGTCGCGCACCAGGCGGTGCCGGATCACATCGGCATCGGTCAGATAATGGAACCCGATGCCATCGATGCCCTTGAGGATGCGCTCGATCTCGATCAGGCCCGACTGCTCCCGCGCCGGCAGGTCGATCTGGGTCTTGTCGCCGGTGATCACCGCCTTCGAGTTCACGCCTAACCGGGTGAGGAACATCTTCATCTGGGCGTTGGTGGCGTTCTGCGACTCGTCGAGGATCACGAACGCATCCGCCAGCGTGCGCCCACGCATGTAGGCGAGCGGCGCGATCTCGATCACGCGGGTCTCGATCGCCTTCATGATGCGCTCGGGCGGCATCATGTCGTCGAGTGCGTCGTACAGCGGGCGCAGGTACGGATCCACCTTGGCCTGCAGGTCGCCGGGCAGGAAGCCCAGGCTTTCGCCCGCCTCGACCGCCGGACGCGCGAGCACGATGCGACGGACGCGCTTCCGCGCCAGCGCTTCCACCGCCATGGCCACCGCGAGATACGTCTTGCCCGTGCCCGCCGGACCGATCCCGACGACGATGTCGTTCTCGGCGATGAGGTTGAGATAGGCCGCCTGACCCGGCGTCTTCGGCTGGATGATGCGCCTGACGCCCGGCAGCACGATGCGGGTCTCGTCCGCAGGGCCCGCGCCGTTGCCGTTGCCGTCGGCCAGCGGCTCTTCGCCTAACCGGAGCACGTCGTCGGGGCCGAGCGGCAGTAGCTGGCGCGCGGCATCGAGCATCCGTTGGGCGATGGGCCTCGCGCGCTCGACGCTCGCCGGCGGACCGCTCAGCGTGAGCGCGTCGCCCCGCAGCGATACTTTCGCGCCCGTCATCCGCGACAGCTGGATGAGGTTGCCATCGTTCACGCCGGCGAGCGTCAGCAGGTCCGCGCCTTCCGTGCTCAGGCGATGGGTGATCGTCTCCTCGCTCACGCCCGTCACTCCTCGCCGGCGCCGTTCGCGATGCGCACGTGCAGCGTACGGAGGTCGGCCTCGGGCACCGGACTCGGCGCGCCCTCGAACAACGCGCTCGCCGTCGTCGTCTTCGGGAAAGCGATGACGTCGCGCAGCGAGCCCGCGCCCGCGAGCAGCATCGCGATGCGGTCGACGCCCATCGCGATGCCACCGTGCGGCGGCGCGCCCGAGCGAAGCCCCTCGAGCAGGAAGCCGAAGCGCCGCTGTGCCGTCTCCTCGTCGATGCCGATGAGCGAGAACACGCGCCGCTGCATCTCCGGATCGTGGATGCGAATGCTGCCGCCGCCCAACTCCATGCCGTTGAGCACGACGTCGTACGCCTGCGCCCGCGCGCGCAGCGGATCCGTCTCGAGCAAGCGCGCATCATCGGGCTGCGGCGCGGTGAACGGGTGATGCGTCGGGCCTAACGCGCCGGTCGCCGGGTCGCACTCGAACATCGGGAAGTCCGTCACCCAGAGAAAGCGCAGCATGCCGTCGGGGACGATGCCTAACAGGCGCGCGGTCTCCTGGCGCACGCGGTCGAGCGCCGCGTTCGTGACACGGTCCGCGCCCGCCGCGAACAGGGCGAGATCGCCATCGGCCAGCGCCAGCCGATCGCGCGCCCCGGCATCGAGGAACTTGGCCGGCGGCCCCGTGAGCTCGCTGCCTTCGCGCTTGAGTCGCAGCAGGCCGCCCGCGCCCGCCCCCTTGGCCAGCACCTCGAGCTCGTCCACCTGCTTGCGAGACAGGGACGCGCCCTTGGGCACCCGTATTCCCCGGACCCGGCCGCCGGCCGCGATCGCGGAGCGCGCAATGCCAAGCTCGGTCGCGCCGAAGATGGCGGTCGCATCGAACAGCTCGAGCCCGTAGCGCAGGTCCGGACGGTCGCTGCCGTAGCGCTCCATCGCGTCGGCGTACGTCAGGTGCTCGAACGGCGCCGCGATCGCGTGGCCGCCCTCTCGCCACAGCTCGACGAACAATCCTTCCGTTAGGCGGACGATGTCCGCTTGCTGGACGAACGACGCCTCGATGTCGATCTGCGTGAACTCGGGCTGCCGCTCGGCGCGCAGGTCTTCGTCCCGGAAGCACCGCGCGATCTGGAAATACCGGTCGAAGCCCGACACCATCAGCAGCTGCTTGTAGAGCTGCGGCGACTGCGGCAGCGCGTAGAACTCGCCCTTGTGCAGCCGGCTCGGCACGATGTAGTCGCGCGCGCCTTCCGGCGTCGGCTTGGTGAGAATCGGCGTCTCGATCTCGAGGTAGCCTTCGCCCGCGAGATAGCGGCGGGCCGTCTGCATCAACCGGTGCCGGAGGATGATGTTCCGCTGGAGCTCGGGCCGGCGCAGATCGAGATAGCGATGGCGCAGCCGCTGCTCCTCGGACGGCAGCGCTTCCCCCTTGGCGCGCCCAACGGGAATCGCGGGTGTGACCGCTGGGCCAACGACGCGCACGCTGCGCGCCTTGACCTCGATCTCTCCGGTCGCCATGTCGTGGTTCTCGCCGGCCGGCGGCCGGCGCGCGACTTCTCCCTCGACGAGCACGACGCTCTCCTTGCCCACCGCGGCTGCGGCGTCGCGGACCGCCTCCCCCACCAGCGCCGGATCGACGGACACCTGGACGATGCCGTCGCGGTCGCGCAGGTCGAGAAACACGAGTCCGCCCAGATTGCGTTTGCCGTGGACCCAGCCGCCTAACCGAACGTCGGAGCCGGCATCGGCGGCGCGAAGCGAGCCGCAGCGGCGGCTCCGGAGTGTCGTTGCCTCGGTGGAATTGGCTGTCATTCGGCTCGTACGGGTCGTCGGATGGTGGATGTGGCCGGGCGTCCCATGCCACGCCGCGCCGCCCGGGACGCGGGCGGCAGTCGACGCGGCGCGCTCACGCCACCTCCAAATCTCGAATCAGGCGGAGGAAGTCCGGGGCCGACTGCGCGGCCACGAGGCTCGCGCGCAGCGATTCGCGGCGCAGCAGTCGCGAGATGCGGCTCAGCGCTTTCACGTGCGCGCCAGCCGCGCTCTCCGGACCAACCAGCAGAAAGAACAGCTGCACCGGCTTGCCATCCAGCGCATCGAAGTCGACGGGTTCGTGCGCGACTCCCGCTGCAAGCACGAGCTGGTCGACGTGGGGCGTTTTTCCGTGAGGAATCGCAACGCCATCGCCGATGCCGGTGGACAGCACGGCTTCACGCTCGCGCACCGACTCCAGGATCCACTCCGGATCCACGCGCTCCCCGCCCCGACCCGCGGCCGGCACCACGAGCGCGACGAGCTCGCGCAGCACATCGCCTTTCGTGCGACTCGCCAGCGGCACTTTGACGCGGTCCGCCGACAGTAGCTCGGAAAGCAACACCTGTGCTCCGTCACTTGGGGGTGAATCTGAAAGACTAACCACGCCGGCTACCTCACGGAAGCGCCTGCCACATTTCAGGCATCTGTTTGGGCCTGTTGAATTTAACGCCCGTAGAGGGCTGCGGCTATGCATGCGGAGAGCTACGGTGTGACAGCGGCAGCCTCGCAGGGCGCACGGGCAGACTGCTACGCTCATGAAGACGCGGACAAGGCCCCGACAACAATCAACGCCTTGGAGTTGCTCGTGTCGTGTCCGCTGGGTTCGTGCTGTGTCCGCGTCTGCATAAACGTAGATGCAAGACAGGAGGGACCGGCATGCCGTTCAATCCGTGTCTTCAGAGCGAATAAGCTCAGACTACATTTCATCCGTGCCCGAATCGCTCAATCTGCTCGACCTCACGCCCGCCGACGCCCTCGGCGCCCTCACGCGGTTCTTCGCCGAGCGGGGTGAGCCGGCCTATCGCGCCCGGCAGGTGCTCCGTCGCCTGTGGCACACGCCTGCGGCGTCGTTCGCCGAGGCTACGGAGCTCCCGGCAGCGATGCGCACTACGTTAGGCGAACGCTTCGCGCTCCCCAGGCTCGAGCTCCTCGCGCGGCAGCGCTCGACCGATGGAACGCAGAAGTTTCTGTTCGGCTTGCCGGACGGACAGGCGATCGAGACCGTCGCCATTCCCGACGATGACCGCGTCACGCTCTGCATCTCGTCGCAGGCGGGCTGCGCGCTCCAGTGCGCGTTCTGCGCCACCGGCCGGATGGGATTCGTGCGCAATCTTGCGGCGTGGGAGATCGCGGCGCAGGTGCGCGAGATGCGGCTCATCGACGAGCCGGTCCGCGTGACGAACGTCGTGTTCATGGGCATGGGCGAGCCGCTCATGAACTGGAAGGCCGTCGACGCCGCCTTGACGATCCTCAACGCCCCCGAGGCGTTGGGCATCGGCGCCCGTCACATCACGGTGTCCACGGTCGGTGTCCTGCCCGGCATCCTCGCGCTCGCGAAACGGCCCGAGCAGTTCCGGCTCGCGCTCTCGATCCACGCGCCGTCGGATGCGCTCCGGCGCGAGCTCATGCCGATCAACACCAAGTATCCGCTCGCCGACGTCATCGCCGCGGCGCGGTCGTTCGACCGGCGCGTCACGTTCGAGTACGTGATGTTAGGCGGCGTCAACGACACCGGCGCCCACGCGCTCGAGCTGGCGCGGCTGGCCAAGAGCTGCCGCGCGTTCGTCAATCTCATCCCGTTGCACGAGGGCGGCGGCGCGGAGTTTCGTGCGACGTCGCCGCGCGACATCGCACGCTTCGCGCGCGTCATCCGGGGCGCGGGCGTCGAGGTGGCCATTCGCAAGAGTCGCGGCACGGACATCGCCGCGGCCTGCGGCCAACTACGGGTAGAACGGCTCGGCCGGCGGCCGCCACGCCGCGCCGACGAGCACGGTCACGTCCACGTCGTGTGAGCTGTCGGGGCGCGCGAGCGTTTGGGCCTCGCCCATCGCCCGCGCCACCGATGCAGCCCAGTCCGCATGCCCCGATCGGTCGAGCACCAGCGTGGTGTCGCGCCGCGCGCCGCCGGCGTTGCCGGACTCCACCACGTCGAATCCGCGATCGCGAAGGTACAGCGTCGCGCGGCGGGCCAGGCCGATGACGTGCGAGGCGTTGAGCACCTCGACGCGCACCCGCACGCCGGCGGGCGCCCGGCCGGTCTGACCGCCTAACGCAACCACGACGCCGCCGCGCGCCGGCGGCTTCCGCGTCGCCACCACGGCCCCGCCGATCAGTGCGCCCAGAAGCACGAGCGCGACCAGGATGCGAATCGCCCAGCGTTCGATCACCGGACCGAGTTCCATAACGCCACCGCCGTCGGGTACAGCTCGTGTCCTTCCCGCAATGACCAGTCGAGGCGATGCCGCACGACCTGCCGGAACGTGCCGTCGAAATCAACCGGCACCTGCGCCGCGAGATACGCCCGATCGGCGCGCGAGAACGCGCGGCCGGGCTCGAGATAGTCGGCCATGTACAGCGCGCGCCCCGTCTGCCCCCAGGCGTCGGATCCGATCGTGTGCCAGCGGATCGCTTCGATCACCTCACGCCGCGCCTCGCCGTCGTGCGCGAGCCGGTTGGCCGCCGCCGGCCCGTGCAGCAGCCCGACGGGCAGCGTGCCGTCCCGCGCCCACGCGCGGAGCTCGGCCTCGCCCGCGTCGCGCATCGCATCGTGCCACAAGCCGGCGTCGCGCCAGGCCCGGCACGCCTCTTCCGTTAGGCCAAGCGCGTGCGCCCACCCGACGAGCAGCGCCGTCACGCGGGCGATGTGCTCGCGCCGCGCCGCCGTCACCTGCGCCCACGCAGGCAGCTCAATCGAAGCCGCGTCGCACATACGGCTCGAGGACGGCGTGGTTCCGGATGCTGGTGCGCGCGACGTAGTTCCACCCCTTGAGCTCTGCCCCGCGTCCGATGGACGCATCGACGATGCGCGTGTACGGACCGATCACGCACTCGCTGCCGATCTCGGTCTGTCCCTCGAGCACGGCGCCCGGATAGATCACGCTGTCGGCGCCGATCCGGACGTCGGCGTCGACCCACGTGGTCTCGGGCAGCACGAAACTCACCCCCGCTGCTTCATGCTTGCGCACCAGCCGGTTCCGTAAGGCAACCGATGCGTCGGCGAGCGTGTGGCGGTCGAGCACGCGGATCAACTCATCAGGCGACGTCGCGGCGATGCGCACCGCGCCCGCGGGCTGCCGCGGGTCTTCCGCCGACGCCAGCGCCGGCCCCTCGCCGCCCACCGCGATGTACCGCCCGTCGGCCTGCGCATCGGGCAGCCCCGCGATCCCGCCCTCGCCGGCGCGCAGCAGCCGCGCAATCGTCGGCGGTGCGACTAACGGAGACGCGCCATCCATGAGCACGCAGACCCCGGGCGCCGTCACCGCCGCGCGCAGCGCGATCAGCTCCTGGCCATCGGGAATCGGGTCCATCATCAGCGGCACCGACATCTCCGGCATGGCGAACATCGTGTTGGCGCGATGCAGCACGCGCACCAGGCCCGGCGCCGGTGACACCGTCTCCAGCGCGCGCACCACGTGCCAGACGATCGGCCGGCCGGCTAACGGATGCAGGTAGACGCTGACGCGCGACCGGAACGTATCGCCGTCATCAAGCGCTGCAACGACGGCACTCCACGTCACGTGCCGCCGAGGATGACGTTGTCGATGAGGCGTGTCGTCCCCACACGCGCCGCAATCGCGACGATCGTGCCCTGCTCCGCGACCGCGACGGGTTCGAGCCGCGTCGGATCGACGATGGCCAGGTAGTCCACTTGCACCTCCGGCTCGGTCGCCAGAACCTCCCAGCCTAACTGCTCCAGCTCCACGGCGTCGTACTGCCCGCCGTCGAACGCGTCGGCGATGGCGCGCAGCGTCCGATACAACACCAGCGCCCGCTTCCGCTCCTCGTTCGACAGATACGCGTTCCGGCTCGACATCGCCAGCCCGTCCTGCTCCCGCACCGTCGGGGCGACGATGATGCGCACGCCGAAATCCAGCTCCCGCGTCAGCGATCGAATGAGCGTCGCCTGCTGAATGTCCTTCTGTCCAAACACGGCAACCGTTGGCTGCACGATGTTGAACAACTTGGTCACGATCGTGAGCACGCCGGTGAAATGCCCCGGCCGCGCCGCGCCTTCCCACCGATCGGCCAGACTGAGCGGCGTCACCACCACCGTGCGGTCGCCCGCATACATCTCCTCGACCGACGGCGCGAACAACACATCCACGCCGCGGCGTTCGGCCTTCATCGCGTCGCCCTCGAGGTCGCGCGGATAGCGGGTGTAGTCCTCGTGCGGCCCGAACTGCATGGGATTCACGAAGACGCTCACCACCACGACTGCCGCATGGCGCCGCGCTTCGTCGGCGAGTTGCAGATGTCCTTCGTGCAGGTAGCCCATCGTCGGGACGAGCGCCACGGCGTGCCCGCGCCGCCGCGGCTCCGCGAGCGCGCTGCGGAGCGCAGCAATCCGATCTATGATCCGCATGCTAGAAGCTATGGTCGTCATCGGGATAGCGGCCGGCGCGCACGTCGTCGCCGAATCGGCGCACGGCAGACCGCACGTCTTCGGCAAGCGTCGCGTAGCGCTTGAGGAATTTGGGAGTGAACCGATCGTTGAGGCCCAGCATGTCGTGCAGCACGAGCACCTGCCCGTCGCAGTCCGCGCCGGCGCCGATACCGATCGTCGGCACCGTCACGGCGCCGGTCACCGCGCGGGCCAGCGCAGCAGGAATGAGCTCGAGCACGATCGCGAAGGCGCCGGCATCCTCGACGCGCTTGGCCTGCTCGACCAACGCCGCCGCATCGCGCTCCTCGCGTCCCTGCACGCGGCTCCTGCCTAACGAATGCTCGGACTGCGGCGTGTAGCCCAGGTGGCCCATGACCGGGATGCCGACGTCGGTCACCGCCCGGATGGCGCGCAGCACATCGGCGCCGCCGCCTTCCATCTTCACGCTGTCGGCGCCCGACTCCTGCATCACGCGGCCGCAGTTGATCACCGCTTGCTCGGCGCTCACCTGATAGGTGAGAAACGGCATGTCCACGGTGAGCAGCGCTCGCTTGACGCCGCGGCGCGCGGCCGCCGCGTGGTCGATCATCTGGTCGAGCGTCACCGGAATCGTCGTCTCGTAACCCAACAACACGGTGCCGGCCGAATCGCCCACCAGCACGATGTCGACGCCGCTCTCATCGACGAGCCGCGCAAACAGCGCGTCGTACGCGGTCAGCACGACCAGTTTTTCGGCTCGACCCTTTCGCGCGCGCACGTCGCGAATGCCGACCCGCTTGGCGCTCGACTGCGGTGGTCCGACTTCGCTGCTCATCGATCGCCCGCCTTCGCTCTGAGCTCGGCGAGCTCGCGATCCCAGAAATCGCGGTGGCCCAGGCCCGGGTGCGGGACGGTGAGATCCGGATCCGAAACGGTCTGCGCGTCGAACATGACGATGTCCAAGTCCAGTGTCCGCGGTCCCCACCGGATCGTGCGTTCGCGCTTTGCCTCGTGCTCGATTTTGTGCAGGGCGTCGAGCAGCACATGGGGCGCGAGCGTCGTTTCGAGCGCGACCATCTGGTTGAGGTACGGTCCGCCGCCGTGCGGGATGTTTCCCAACGGAGCGGTTTCTTCCACGGAAGATGCGTCGAGGAGGCGGCTTCCCGGAAGCGCCGCAAGCCGCGCGCGGGCGAAGGCCAGATATCCGGCTCTGTCGCCCAGGTTGGATCCGAGCGCGATGTAGGCGATGTCACGCATCTGTTGACAGCGCCGGAACGTACGGGCATCGTCCGCGCGTGTCAAACCTCGCGTCGTGGACAGCCTGACCGCTCGGCATCTCGCGCGCGAGCTGGACGCGCGATGGCGCGGCCGCCGCATCGACGGCTGCCGCTTCGATCGCGACGCGCGTGCGGTATCCGTTGGCGTCGACGGCCGGACAGTGCGGTTCGAGCTCGACCACGATGACGTCCGGGCAGTGGATGCCGGACCGCTCGAGCGGGCAGGCGGCGTCATGCGCGGATGGACGGTACGTGCCGTGCGCGCACCGCTCGATGATCGCCGGATCGTCGTCGAGCTGGTTCGTCCGGGTCGGTTCAAGGGCTCGGAGGATCGACGCGCCGATCTCATCCTGAGCGCGGTGCCGCGCGCCCGCGGGGCCGTGCTGCGCGACGCCGGCGGCGCGAAACTGGAAGCGGTCGGGGCCGAGCTTCCGCCACGCGTCGAGCCGCGTCCCGAGCTCGTCGACGACGCCCTCTCCGCCGCCGCGCGCGCCGGCGACACTGCAACGCTCTTGGGCGGCCGGTGGATGAGCCCGATCATCGCATCGTGGATGATCGCGCATCCGGCTGACGCCGTGGAACGCTACCACCTGATGTGTTCGGATGCGCCCGCTCATCCGGCGCGGTGCGGCGAGCGGCTCGTGCCGTTTCCGTTCTGCGATGAGGCGGAGTTGGTCGGCTCTCTGCTCGACTCCGGCGAGATCCTCGCTCCGGAGTCGCCGGCGACGGCGCCGATCGATGCGCGACGGCGGCGCGCCATGGAACGGATGCGCGGGGAGCTCGACCGCGCGCGCGACGCGGCGCGGGTGCGCGCGGCGGCCGACGTGCTCCTTGCCATGGGCGACGTTCCCGCGCCGGCGGTGGTGTCGCTGCCCGGCGGCCTCGAGTGGCCGATTGCGCCGCGGGCGCGCGAGCGGGCGCCGGCGGCGGCGGCGCGTCTCTACGCCGATGCGCGGTCGAAGGAGCGGGCGCTGGCCCTGCTGCCGGCGCGCCTCGAGGCGGCCGCGGCCGGCCCGCCGTCCGGGCGCCCAACCGAGTTAGGCGCGCGCGGCCGTCCCGGGGGCCGGTCGCCGGGCGCCGCGCCGCGGCTGCCCTATCGGACGTACCGGTCGTCGGGCGGCCTGGCGATCTGGGTCGGTCGCGGCGCCGCGTCGAACGATGCGCTCACCTTCGGCGCCGCAGCGCCCAACGACGTGTGGCTGCACGCGCGCGACGCGGCCGGCGCCCACGTCGTGCTCCGCTGGAGCAACGCCGATGCCCCGCCCGCCCGCGATCTCCGCGAAGCCGCGGTGCTCGCCGCCTGGCACAGCAAGGCGCGCGGGTCCGCGGTGGTACCGGTCGACTGGACGCGGCGCAAGCACGTGCGCAAACCGCGCGGCGCGGCGCCCGGCACGGTGATCCTGCGCGAGGAGCGCACCCTGATGGTGCGTCCCGACGACGCGCTCGAGCGGGCGCTGCGCGACTCCCGTTAGGCGCGCGTCACTGCGCGCCGTTCCACGCCGTGAACGGCCGCGGTGTGACGAACGGCCGTCCGACCTCGATCACGATGTCGGTGTGGTTCCCGAGCGCGATGGCCCGCGGGTCCCCGGTGTACGGCGTCCCGTTTACCCACACCCGCATCTGCTCGCCCGCTGCGAGCTCGGCGCTCGCCGCCTCCGTCCGGCTCAGCGGCTGCACCCACACGTCGAAGAAGTTACCTAACGTGAACGATCGGTTCACCGGCGCTTCAATGTGGATGATGCCGTCCGGCGTGTGCGTGTGCAGCCAGTAGAGGCACGGGACGTCGTGCGGCCGGCCCACGTCGTACGGCACGTCCACCGGCGTCCCGTGATCATAGATCGCCAGATGCTGGTGAATGTGGATGCGCTGTCCCTCGAGCGCGTCGCAGGCGATGCCATCGATGGGTTGGCCGCGTGGGTGCGCGTACTGCGCCGATGCGGACACCGTGACCAGCGAGGCGAGCGCGAGCGCGCCCAGGAGCGAGAGGCGGACAATCATGGCATCGATGGGATTCGGGGGAGATGCGTTAGGCCGACCGGCAGGTCATCCACGGACGCCGGCGTCGAGCGCGGCGCGGAGCGATGCGACGAACGCCGCCGCCGCGTCCACGCTCTCGCCCGCGCGTCGAACCAGCGCGCTGCCCACCGCGACGCCATCGGCCAGGCGTCCGACGGCCACCGCCTGCTCCGGCCGGGCGATGCCGAAGCCGACACAGATCGGCAGCGACGTCGCGGAGCGGAGGCGAGCAACGGTGGCCGGCAGATCGGCCGGGATGTCGTCCCGCGCGCCGGTGACGCCTAACCGACTGATGAGATAGACGAACCCGCTGCCGTGTCGCGCGATGTCGGCCATGCGCGCTGCGGGCGTCGTCGGCGCCACGAGCCGGACGAACGCGAGCGGCCCGGCCGCAATCCGCGCCTCTCGCTCAGGATCGGCGCCCACCGGGAGATCGGTGAGCAGCAACCCGCTCGCTCCAGCCCGGGCCGCGCGAACGAGCGCGTCCCGGCCTGCCGCCAGCAGCGGATTGAGATACGTGAACACGACGGTCGGAACTTCGACAGCCGCTTCGCTGATGAGCTCGAGCGCTCCGTCGAACGTCATGCCATTGGCGAGCGCCGTTTGCGAGCTGGCCTGGATGGTGGGACCGTCGGCCAACGGATCCGAGAACGGCACACCGACTTCGATGATGTCGGCGCCGGCGCGCGCGATGGCGCGAATCAGCGCCAGCGATCGCGCGCGGTCCGGGTGTCCTGCGGTGATGTAGGCAACGAGTGCTTTGCGCCGCTGCTCGGCCAGCGCGGCGAAGGTATGAGCGATCGGGTCAGATGTAGTAGTCGCTGACGCGGATACCATAGCGGTCGGGATCTGCCACCTTGATGATCGTGCGCTTGAACACGCCGCCTGCATCCCGTTCCGTGAGATCCACGAGCGTGCCCGGGAAGAGCACGTTGCCGCGCTCGTCGCTGACGACCTTTACGATAGGGCGCGAGATCGAATCCGGGGAGGGGCTGGCCGCATGAACCAGCGCGAGCTCGAACGTATCGAGCACGACCAGCGTGCCCACCGGATAGTGGCCGACGAGACTCATGAACGCTTTCACCAGCACCTGGTCCATGCCGCGGCGCGGGTTGACGCGCATCTCCTGGAGCACGTCGGCGGGCGTGAGCGGCACGGTCTGGTAGACGCGCCGCGACGTGGCGGCGTCGAACGCATCGGACACGGCCACCACTTTGCTGTAGATGCTCAGCTCGCGAGGCCTAACGTGGCGCGGATAGCCGCTCAGGTCCGTCTTCTTGTGGTGCTCGAACGCGACGACCATGGCGCGGTAGGGGATGTCGTTCTGGCCGCGCATCTGGAAGAGCTGCAGCACGCCCATCCACGGGTGGTTGCACACCATCCGCCACTCGTCTTCGTCGAGCGAGCCGGGTTTGTTGAGAATCTCGAGCGGCACGCGCGCCTTGCCGACATCGTGCATCAACGCGCCCACGCCCAGATCGTACAGCTGGAGCCTGGTGAGACCGAGCTTGCGTCCTAACGCCACCGAGAAAATGCAGACGTTCACGCTGTGCGTGAACGTGTACTCGTCGTAGTCGCGCAGCGTCGTCAGCCCGATGAGCGACGTCTCTTCGTTCAGGATCTGGTCGACGATGCCCTGCACCACGCGCTTGATCTTCTTGATGTTCGGGCTCCGGCCCATGCGCACGGAGTTGATGACATCCTTCGTCACCGAGACCGACTGCGCGTAGGTGCGCTTCGCGGCTTCCTTGGCCTGCATCTGGCTGGCGGCGTCGGCCGCGTCGGCCGCCGAGAACGGTCCGAGCTCGAAGACGCCGACGTTGGCATCGGCGAGCTTCGTGCCTAACGCATGCAGGCGCTCGTCCGGATCGCCCTGCTCCGGCTGCTGCAGCACCGTCAGGAACACCACCCAGTCGCGCGTCGACGTGTCGCCCCGCACCCGGCATACGCCGGCGCCCGATTCCCGAAAGGCGGAGATGATGCGGCTGAACGTCGCGTAGTTGTCCAGGTCGAGCCGGAGGCGCGTGCCGTTGATGAAGATGAATTCGCCGGTCACGCGGATGTCCACGTCCCGCTCGCGTCGCCACACGTCGTTGGTGAGACGGACGAGATCCTCGAGCGCCTTCTGCACCACCGGGTTGTCGGGCGGATACATCTTGACCGTACGGAGCGCGCCGTACATCGCCATGAGCAGCTCGCGTCCCACCTTGCGGATGTAGCCGTCGCTGCCCCGCTCGCCGATTTCCGGCATCGGCGGCGCGAAGCCGGCGCGAGCGGCCGGCACCGGTTGCGCGCTCGTCACGCCGCGCCTCCGCGCAGCGCCTTGTTGATGGCGCTGCGGACGCGCACGTCCTTGTCGTCGGCGGCCTTGCGCAGCACTTCGAACGCCTGGTCGGATCCGATGCGGCCTAACGCCATCGCCGCGCACGCGCGCAGCTCCGGATCCACGCGCAGGCGCAGCAGCGCGCTGCGCCCGTTGAGCAGCGCATCCAGCTGCGGAATGCCCGCATCGCCGGCCAGCATGCCGTACGCCTCGAAGTACGTCATCTTCTCGGTGAGGTCGGCATCCTTGACGGCGTTTCCCTTCACCACCGCTTCCACCTTGGGCAGGGCCGCGCGGTGGCCGCGCGTGCTCAGCGTCCGTACGGCCGTGAGGCGGACCTCGCGGTCCGAGTCATCGAGCGCCGATTCGAGCGCGCGCAGCGCGCCGGGCGACCCGATCTCCGACAGCGCCTGCACTGCGCCTAACCGGCGGCCCACGCTCTGATGCGACAGGCATTTGAGCAGATGGCCGACGGCCGCCGGCGTCTTGAGGTCGGCCGCGCGCCGCATCGCTTCGACCGCCACCTGCTCATCGTCGGCCGCGATCAGCTTGAGCAGCTCGGCCGTGTTGGACGAGGCGAGCCGGGCCGCCGTGCGCTCGAGCATCGTGCGCAACTCGGGGCGCTGTGTCTGCTTGAGCCCCGAGAGGATGGTGCCTAACGTATCGCCCTGCAGCTGCTCGAACAGCGCGTCGAGGTCCTCTTGCGGAGGCACCACTGTCGCATCGTTGAGCGCCGCCAACAGTTGCGACAATACCGTCGGACTGCTGATGAGCCCCGGCAGGGCCTGGAGCCTCGCCCGGTGGGCCGGCAGGAGATCGCCGGCGCGCGACACCACGACCGATGCCTCGCGCAACAACGCCGCGACGGCGCCGTAGTCGCCGGCCGCGAGCAGGTGCGGCATGAGCTGCTCGAGAATCGTGCAGACTTCCTCGCGCACCTCGGGCGAGGGCTGCGTCTCCGCAATGTCGAACAGAATGCCGAGCACGTTGCGCCGAAGATTGAGCGTCTGCTCTTTCTGCACCGCCTCGCGCAGATAATCGATTTCCTGCTCGTCGAGGAAGTACAGCGACCCGTCGAGGTCCTCCATCTTGACGAAGCCGTTCTGGTCGGTCTGGCTCGCCACGTCGTTCTGAATGTCGGCCACCGGAATGACCGGCGGCGGATGCGACGGATCGCTCGCCGCGGCGGCCGCCGCTTCGGCCGCTTCGACCACATCGGCGCCCATGCCCTCGCTGATGTCGATGAAGCGGTAGCGCAGGTACGCGAACTCCTGCTCCCAGAGCAGCGTCAGCAGATCGTCTTCATCGGGCGATGCCTTACGCACCCGCTGCATGATGTCGAGCAGGGTGGCGACCTCGTCCTGCTCGAACCCCTGCATGATCGTCAGCTCGCGCAGACCGTCTTTGTAGAACACCCACGGCAGACTCTCCGACCGCGAGCTCTCGTGGTGGACGCTGCGGCCCATCCACCGGAACTCGGACTCGGAGATCTGCAGCACCAGCTCCGTCGTGACCTCCCACATGGGGACGAAGGACGCGCGCAAGCCGTCGATCGACCGCTGGTAGATCGGATTGTTGGGCAGGTAGAGCTGGTGCGTCTTCACGGCGCGCACGAAATGCCTAACGAACTCCTCGACCAGCTGCGGCGAGAACGGCGGCTCGGGGAGCGATGGGTCGGCGGTCAGCCCGGCGGCCCCGGCCGAGAGCGACGTGGCGGTCACGCGTCCACGGCCGCGAGGAGCTCGCTCACTTGCGTCGCGTCCTTGTCCCCGCGACCGCTCACGCAGATGAGCACCGGCGCGTCTTCCGCCCAACGGCCGCGCTGAGACGCGACCCACGCCACCGCATGCGCCGTCTCGAGCGCCGGAATGATCCCCTCGAGGCGGCTCAACGTCTGGAAACCGTCGAGCGCCTGGGCGTCCGTCACCGAGACGTACATCGCGCGGCCCGAATCCTTGAGGTGTGAGTGCTCGGGCCCAACACCCGGATAATCCAGGCCGGCCGATATCGAGTGGGCCGGATGCACCTGGCCGTGTTCGTCCTGCAGCAGATAACTGAGCGATCCGTGCAGCACGCCGGGCGTGCCGCGGGACAGGGATGCGGAGTGACGCTCGGTCTCGAGCCCCTCGCCCGCCGCCTCGACGCCAACCAGCTCCACCTCGCGATCAGGAACGAACGCGTGAAAGATGCCCATCGCGTTCGATCCGCCGCCGACACACGCCACGACGGTCGCCGGCAATCGGCCAGCCCGCTCGAGCATTTGCGCGCGCGCCTCTGTACCGATCACCGATTGCAGGTCGCGCACGATGCGCGGATAGGGAGCCGGCCCGACCACCGAGCCAATGATGTAATGGCTATCAGTCACGTTCGTTACCCAGTCGCGAATCGCTTCGCTCGTGGCATCCTTCAACGTCCTCGTCCCGGACGTCACCGGACGCACTTCCGCGCCCATCAGCTTCATCCGGAAGACATTCAGCGCCTGGCGCCGCATGTCCTCCTCGCCCATGTACACCACACACTCGAGACCGAACCGCGCGCACACCGTCGCCGTTGCCACGCCGTGCTGACCGGCGCCGGTCTCGGCGATGATCCGCCGCTTGCCCATCCGCCGGGCGAGCATCGCTTGGCCGACGGTGTTGTTGATCTTGTGGGCGCCCGTGTGGTTGAGGTCTTCCCGTTTGAGGTAGACGGGTGCTCCAACCAGCGCGGAGAAGCGCGGCGCATCGCTCAACGAGGATGGACGACCGACGTAGGTGCAGAGCAAACTGTTCAGCTCGGCCCGAAATCCTCTGTCGGCCATCGCGCGATCGTACTCTTCCTCGAGTTGGTCGAGGGCTGGGACGAGGGTCTCGGGCACATAGCGCCCGCCAAAGACTCCGAAGCGATCCTGTCGTTCCACGATGGTCATAGGCGTTGGCTCTCGAGTAGGACGGCGCGCGCGAAGGCGCTCATCAGTTCGCGGTCTTTCACCCCGCGCGTGCGCTCGATGCCGGACGACACGTCGACGACATCGGGATGGAAGGTGCGAACGGCCGCGGCCACGTTCGCCGGCGTGAGTCCCCCGGCGATGATGAACGTGCTGCGGCGTGGATGCGCATGAGCGGGAAACGCGCTCCAGTCGAAGGCGACGCCCGCTCCGCCCAGGCTTCCCGCCGCTGCGGCATCGAGCAGGATGCCATCGGCCACGCCATCGAGCTCGGCGATGCGGTGTGCGGCGGCGTCGGCGTCGGCCACGCGGACCACGGCCCAGACGGCTGTCGGCGACTCGAGAGCCTGACGCAGCGCGCGCACGGTGTCCGGCGCCGGCCCGTCGTGCAGCTGCGCTACGTCTAACCGGAGACGGCGCGACAGGTCGGCGATCTCGTCGACACGTTGCGGGCCGAACACCGCCGCGCGCTTGACGCCGGGCGTCAACGCGTCGAGCACGAGCGCCGCTCGCGCCGCATCGAGGCGTCGGGGGCCGCTGGCGAGCACTACCCCCGCGTAGCCGGCGCCCAACGGTCCGACCAACGCGGCGTCTAACGGACGGGTGAGACCGCAGAACTTGATGTCAACCGCCACGTGCACTCCGTCGCACCGTTGTCAGGGCCCGCACTGCCGCGACGGGGTCTGCCGCCGCGGAAATGCTCGAGCCGACGAGCACGGCGTCGGCGCCGCTCGCCGACGCGCGTTCGACATCGGACACATCCCGCACGCCGCTCTCCGCGATCGCGATGCAGTCCGGTGGAACCAGCGGCACGAGTGCTGCGCCGACCTCGGGTTCGATGATCAGCGTTTCGAGATCGCGATTGTTGACGCCGATCACCCGGGCGCCCGAGGCGAGCGCCCGCTCGAGCTCGGCCGCGCTGCGCACTTCGACCAGCGGCTCGAGTTGCAGCGAACGAGCGAACGCGACAAGCCGCCGAAGCGCGTCGGGCGCCAGCGCCCTGGCGATCAAGAGCGCTGCCGCCGCACCGGCGGCGCGCGCTTCGAGCAGCTGCACTTCATCCACGTGAAAGTCTTTCCTGAGGAGGGGCGCGCCGTCGGCGACTGCCGAGCGCGCCGAGCGGAGGTCGTCGAGCGAGCCGGCAAAGTGCAGCGGTTCCGTTAGGACCGAGATTGCCGCCGCGCCGCCCTCGACGTACGCCGACGCCTGCGCGGCGGCCGATAGCGATGGATTGATCGCTCCCTTGGACGGCGAGCGTCGTTTCACTTCCGCGATGACCGATACCGTTGGGCGCCGCAGTGCCGCGAGAAACGACGGCGCACCCGGCGCATCCGCCGCCGCCCGCTCGAGCGCAGCAACGAGCGCGCGGTCGGCGCGGAGCCGTTCGACGCGTTCATACGCCTCGGCGACGATTCCGCCCAACACACCGGTAGGCGGGGTCCAGATACTAAAGGATGGGGAGGCTTGCACTTCGGTCGATGTTCGGCTATTGTCCAATTCGGAGTTCATTCGGGACGGACGGCTAGGATCGGCACGCTCGAGGGCGGGCACGCCGGTGCCTCCAACAAACTGGTCTCTCACGCGGGGACAGCATGGCGCTCACGAAGCGGCAACGGGAGATCCTCACCTACCTCGGCGCGTACGCGGAGCAGAACGGCTACGCGCCGAGCTTCGAGGAAATCGCGCGACAGTTCAACTATAACTCGCTGGCCACGGTGCACGAGCACCTCACGAATCTCGAGCGCAAGGGGTACATCAAGCGCGCGTACAACGAAAGCCGCGCGATCGAGATTCTACCATCGGATGCGTATCCGCGCGCGGTCGAGCTGCCGTTGTTGGGCAGCGTGGCCGCCGGCATGCCGATCGAGGCGATCGAGGTGAACGAGACGGTGAGTGTTCCCGAGTCGTTCATTGGGCGCGCGGGCAATCACTTCGTGCTGCGCGTCCGAGGCAACTCGATGATCGACGAGCAGATTCGGGACGGCGATTTCGTCGTGATCAACGAGCGACACGCGGCCGACAACGGCGACACGGTGATTGCGCTCATCGACAACGCGGCGGCCACGGTCAAGAAGTTTTATCGCGAGCGCGACGGGCGCATTCGCCTGCAGCCGGCGAACGAGACGATGTCGCCGATTTACGTTCACGAGAACGACGTGACCATCCAAGGCGTCGTGGTGGGCGTGCTCAGGCGCTATTAGCGTTAGGCGCGGCGGCTGGCGGCGCGGAGGCGTTCGAGGGCCGCGGCGCCCACCCCGTCGCGCAGGGCCGCCTCCGCCTGGCGGAGGGCGTCTCCAAACGACGGCGCCCGCGCCGAGACGTAAATCGCGGCGGCGGCATTGAGCATCACCGCTCTGGACGCGGCGCCCGTGCCGCGGCCGCCGATGATCCGCTCGATGATTTCCGCGTTGTCGTGCGGCGAGCCGCCGGCCAAGTCCGCGACCGTCTGCGACGCCGACGGCGGAGCCTCGATGGTCGGCTCGAGCTTCCAGCGCGTTTCGACTTTCCCGTCGCGCACCTCGAGCACGTCGGTGCATCCGATCGGCGACATCTCATCCATGCCCGGCTCGCCGTACACGACGAGCGCGTGGCGGCTTCCTAACGCAGCCAGCGCCGCCGAGAGGAGCTCCAGCCGCGCCGGATCGGAGACCCCCACCACCTGCCGCCCCGCCGATGCCGGATTGGCGAGCGGACCCACCATGTTCATGAGCGTGCCGATCGCCAGCTCGCTCCGCACGTGCCCCACGTGCTTCATCGCCGGATGCATGCGCGGCGCGAACATGAACACGATCCCCGCCGATTCCAGCGTCCGCTGCATCGCCTCCACCGACTGCGCGATGTCGACGCCTAACGCTTCCAGCACGTCGGCGCTGCCGGATCGCGTCGTGAACGACCGATTGCCGTGCTTCGCGATGCGCACGCCCGCGCCCGCCGCCACCAATGCGGCGGCGGTCGAGATGTTGAACGTCGTCACCTTCCCGCCGCCCGTGCCACAGGTGTCGACCAACGCATCGGGGTCGTCCACCGGAAGCCGTACCATCACCGCGCGGAGCGCGCGCGCGGCGCCGGCGATCTCCGCAGGAGTTTCGCCCTTCACGCGCAGCCCCATCAGCATCGCGCCCACCTGCGATGCCGTGGCGTCGCCGCGCATGATCACATCGAACGCGGCGGCGGTCTCGTCCTCCGTCAGCGAGTGATGGTCGGCCAGCTGCCGCAGCGCGTGCGCCAGTGCGTCAGTGGACACCGATCGTCTCGAACAACCGTTCGCGCAGCGCCGCGTGCGACGCGACGAGCGAGATCACGAGCGCCAGCAGACGCACGCGCTCCACATCCTCGTCCATGAACACACCGCGCTGGACGCGATTGGTGAGATTGACCACGCCGACCAGGTCGTCGTGATAGACTAACGGAAAGCTGATGAACGAGCCCGTCGTGAAGTACTCGTCCCCGATGAGCGGATGGCCGCGCGCCTGCGCGACGTCGGTGACCAACACGGGCTGCCGGCTCGCTGCGACTTTGCCCGACACCCCAACGCCCATCGCGATGCGCTTGCCCTCGGTCACGTCCGGCGAGAGTCCCTTGGCCGCCGCGATGTACAACTCCTGCGCATCGGGCACGCGCAGCACGAGCGAGCAGCGTTGGGCCTGCATGTCATCGCCCACGAGCGCTAGGAGTCCGTCGGCGAGCTGGCGCGGATCGGCGGTCGATGCATCGAGGGACAACACGCGATCGATGAGATAGAGCGTGCGCGTTTTCTGACGCAGGGTCTCGCTGCGGCGGTGCAGCTCGACGTGCGCCTGCTCGAGCTGCCCAACGGCGGCGGCCACCTGCCCTTCCACGGCCTCGGCGCGTCGCGTGGCGCGGCGCGCATCCTCGCGTGCGCGCGCGGCCTCCGCCTCGAGCGCGACGAGCCGCGCCGGCTCGACGACGCTCGCGTTTGCCGGGGTGTTGCGCGCCTCCGCGAGGTCGCTCTCCAGTCGCGCGAGGTGTTTCACGTATTCGCCGTGCACGCGCTGCGTGACATCCTCGAGCGTGCGCACCGCTTCATTGCGTGCCTCGTGCTCGGAGAATCGCGCGAAGGCGAGCTCGAACAGCGCGACGTACGGTGCGAATCGCTCTACGACGCGGGTCCCGAAAAACCGGCGCGGTTCGTAGAGCACGACGATCGTATTGAGATGGCCGTCCACGAGAATGCCGCGCAGCGCGAGCAACCCTTCTTCGTTCAGCGCATGCTCGAGGCCGAAGAAGCGCGCGAATTCATCGGACTCATCGCCGGCATCGGCGAACTGGCCGCCGGCGTTGATCGTCGCGCGCAGGCGCGCCGGCAGGTGATCGAACGTCGTATCCACCCGCGCACGGAGCACGCGTCCGTTCTCCGGCGTCCGTTTCTCGGTGAAAAGCTGGCGCCGCATGTCGAACGAGAGCAGGACGAGATGCGTCGACCGATCGATTTCCGCCAACGCCTCGCCCAACGCCACGAAGGCGGCGTCCAGGTCCGAGGCTGCACCGAGCGCGTGCGCCAGGGACGCAAGTGTACGTGGAGGCATGTGGTCGGGTGAGCCGCGGCGAGACGGGGCTGTGACGCTTGAGCGGGTTCGTCAAACTAGAGGCGTAGGTATCGAACTGTCAATCGGTTCGCTCTCTCCATCTCGCTTGACACCAGAGGGCACGCGGATAGTTTCCGTGGCATGCCGGAGCGCACCGTGCAACTGGTGCTGCACTACGATGGCGCCGGGTTCGCCGGATGGCAGCGACAGCCGCGCGAGCGCACCGTGCAAGGGGAGCTCGAGGACGCGTTGGGCCACATTTGTGCGCGACCCGTGGCCGCGCTCGGCGCCGGCCGAACCGATGCGGGCGTGCACGCACGCGGCCAGGCGGTCGGAGTCCGAGTTCCGGAGCGGTGGACCCCGTCGGCGCTCAGACGCGCGCTGAATGGCGTGCTGCCGCGGGACGTGTGGGTGGCCGCGGTGCACGAGATGGCGCCGGCCTTTCACGCACGCTTCGATGCCAAATCGAGACGGTACAGCTATTACATCGGCACTGACGACGCCGCGCGCTCGCCCTTTCGCCGCCGCGTCGAGTGGGCGCTCGACCGCGAGCTCGACTTGCGAATTCTCGCCATGAGCGCCGCGGCGCTGTTAGGCGAGCACTGCTTTCGCGCGTTCGCCGTGAAAGGCACCGCGCCCGAGCGCGACGCCCATCGCTGCACCATCACGCGCGCCGAGTGGCGCGAACGTCCCGGCGGCCTCGTGTTCGAGATCGAAGCCAACCGGTTTCTGCACCACATGGTGCGCCTGCTCGTGGGCACGATGGCCGATGCCGCGAGCGGGCGCCGCGATCCGGACTCCGTGTCCCTTCTGTTAGGCGCGAGCGACAATCGCGAAACGTCCGCGCCCGCGCCGCCGCATGCGCTGTTTCTCGAAGCGGTCACCTATCCGCACGACCTTTATTCGACCACGGCATGAGACTGTTTCTCGATACTGCGAATCTGGATGAGATCCAGTGGGCGCTCGCCACGGGGCTCATCGATGGAGTGACCACCAACCCGACGCTCATCGCGCGCGAGCTCGACGGCGATGATCCGACCGAGCACGTCACGGCAATAGCGCGCGCGGTCTCCGGACCGGTGACCGTGCAGGTGATCTCGTCCGACGCCGAGGGCATCTATCGCGAGGCCCGCGATCTGGCGCGCATCGGCGACAACGTGGTGGTCGAGATTCCGATGGTCGAGGACGGCCTGGTGGCGATGCGGCGCCTCGTGCCCGAAGGCGCGATCGTGAACATGACGCTCGTGTTCACCGCGGCGCAGGCGCTGCTCGCGGCCAAAGCGGGCGCCGCGTACGTGAGCCCGTTCATCGGCCGCCTGGACGACGCCGGCGGCGATGGCGGCGCGCTCGTCGCCGACATCCGGGCGATGTTCGACCGCTTCGCGCCCGAGTGCGAGATCCTCGCGTCCTCGGTGCGCAGCCCGCGGCGGCTCGTCGATGCGGTCAAGTTAGGCGCGGATGCAGCCGCCGTTCCGCCGGCCGTGCTGCGCGCGATGCTGGTGCACCCGCTCACCGACGTCGGGCTTCAGGGCTTCCTGCGGGACTGGGGCACGCGGTTAGGCGTGGCCCGGAGTGACGCCTGATGCGCGCCTGGTCCGTGCTCGCGGTCGCCGCCGCCGCCGCGGCGTGCCGCGGCGACGCCCGGCCGAACGGCAACGCGGCGCCGCCCTCGTCCGTCGCCACGGCGCTGCAGGTGGAGAGCGCCAACGCCGCGACCCGCGTCGATTCCATCGACCCGCGCCGCCGCACCCTGCTCACCGATGCCGTCGCCAAGGTGTCGCCCGCCGTGGTCACGGTGCAGACCGAGGTCGTGCAGAACGCGCCCGTCGATCCATTCGATGCCTTCTTCGGCGGGGGCGGCGGCGGCCAGCGCGTGCTGCAGGGACTCGGCACCGGGTTCATCGTGCGGTCCGACGGCGTCATCGTCACCAACGCGCACGTGGTCAACGACGCGAAAACGATTTCGGTCGCCCTGCGCGACGGCACGCCCTATCGAGCGCGCCTCGTCGGCAAGGACGAAACCAACGACATCGCCGTCCTCAAGATCGACGCCAAGAACCTGCCCGTCGCCGAGCTCGGCAACTCCGACAGTCTGCTCATCGGCGAATGGGCCATCGCGATCGGCAACCCGTACGGATTCTATCTCGGCAATTCCGAACCGAGCGTCACCACGGGCGTCATCAGCGGCACCGGCCGCAACCTGGCGTCGCCTAACGAAGGCAGCGCCACCTACGTCGACATGATCCAGACCGACGCGGCCATCAACCACGGCAACTCCGGCGGCCCGCTGGTCGATGCGGTCGGTGAAGTGATCGGCATGAACAGCTCGATCTTTTCGCCGTCCGGCGGGTCCGTCGGACTCGGCTTCGCGATCCCGATCAATCGCGTCAAGCGCGTGATGGAAGACCTGCTGCTCCATGGCGTGGTCCGGCAGCCGTGGTTAGGCATCAGGCTCGTGCTGCCCGAAACCAACAGCCCGCTCGGCGCGCTCCGGTTCGGCGTCAACGTCCGCGCCGTGGTGCCCGGCTCGCCCGCGGCCGCCGCGGGCATCAAAGCGGGCGATACGCTCGTGCGGGCCGGGAGCCGCGTGCTCCACAATCCCTTCGACTGGGAAGCCGAGAAGCTCGACCTGCGCGTCGGCGAACGCGTGCAGTTGACGGTCAAGCGCGGCGAGCGGGAATTCCCGGTGACCGTCACCGTCGCGTCGCTGCCCGACGAGAGCGCGCCCAAGGTGCAGGTGCTCAAGGAGCTGGAGCTCGTGACCGTCACCCCGGCGATCCGCGCCGAGCGCGGGATTCGGAGCTCGCACGGCGCGCTCATCTATCAGGTGAGCCCGCGCGTCTCCGATGACCTGGGCATCGCCAAAGGCGACGTGATCGTGCAAATCAACCAGCTGCCGATCGAGAATGCGCAGGATGTGCAGAAGGCGTTGAACGCCCTCGCCGGACGGAGCGTGATCCACATGTACTTCGAGCGCGGAGGCCAGATCTACACCACCGACTTCATGGTGCGATGAGCGACGCGACGCGGTATACCTCACCGCTCGCCCAACGCTACGCGTCCCGCGCCATGCTCACACTGTGGTCGCCGCAGGAGCGGCACGCGCTGTGGCGCCGCCTGTGGCTGGCGCTCGCCGAAGCGCAGCAGGAGTTAGGCGTGACGGCGGTGACCGACGAGGGGCTCGCCCAGATGCGCGCCCACCTCGACGACATCGACTTCGATGCCGCCGCGGCCTTCGAGCGCCGGTTCCGGCACGATGTAATGGCGCACGTCCACGCCTTCGGCGCCGTCGCGCCAAAGGCGCGCGCCTTCATTCACCTCGGCGCCACGAGCGCGTTCATCACCGACAACGCCGATCTCATCCTCATGCGGCGCGGACTCGCGCTGCTGCGCGTCGAAATCGTCGCCGTACTGCGCGCGCTCGCCGCGTTCGCCGAACACTGGCGCCAAGAGCCGACGCTGGCGTACACGCACCTCCAACCGGCGCAGCTGACCACCGTCGGCAAGCGAGCGACGCTGTGGATGCAGGACCTGGTGCTCGACCTCGCCGATCTCGATCACCGCGCGGCGACGCTGCCGTTGCGCGGCGTCAAAGGCACGACGGGCACGCAGGCGAGTTTTCTCGAGCTGTTCGACGGCGACCACGACAAGGTGCTGCGCCTCGAACGGCTCGTGGTTCGCCGGTTAGGCTTCGATCACGTCCTGCCGGTGACCGGACAGACCTACAGCCGCAAGCTCGATGCGATGGTCCTCGGCGTAGTGGCCGGCATTGCGGCGAGCGCGGCGAAATTCGCCGGCGATGTCCGCGTGCTGCAGTCGTTCGGCGAAATCGAAGAGCCGTTCGAGACCGAGCAGATCGGCTCGTCGGCCATGGCCTACAAGCGCAACCCGATGCGCGCCGAACGGATTTCGTCGCTCGCCCGGTTCGTGATCTCCATCGAGGAGAACGCGAACCTGACGCACGGCGCGCAGTTCTTCGAACGCACGTTGGACGACAGCGCCAACCGGCGACTGGTGATTCCCGAGTCGTTTCTGGCGGTGGATGCGATTCTGTTGTTGATGGCCAACATCGCGTCGGGCCTGGAGGTCCACCCGGCGCGCATCCAGCGCCGCGTGGCCGACGAGCTGCCCTTCATGGCGACCGAAGCGCTCATCGTGCAGAGTGTGCAGGCGGGCGGCGATCGCCAGGCGGCGCACGAGCGCATCCGCCGTCACAGCCTGGCGGCGGCGCAAGCCGTGAAGGACGGGGCGCCGCGCAACGATCTGTTCGAGCGCCTCGCCGCCGATGCCGATGCCGGCCTTTCGCCTAACGACCTGCGCGAGGCCGGGGATCCGGCTCGCTATCTGGGACGCGCGCCCCGCCAGGTCGACGAATTTCTGCGCGACGTGATCGCGCCCATCCTTGCTGCCGCGCCCGCGGCCGCCCCCGATGCCGAGGAGCCCCGCGTATGACGCCGATGGTCTCGAGCGATCTCCCCCTGCGGCGCCTGGGCCGCGGCAAAGTGCGCGACATCTACGAGGTCGATGCCTCGCGCCTGCTGCTCGTGGCGACCGATCGTGTGAGCGCATTCGACGTCGTGATGCGAGAAACGATTCCCTTCAAGGGCGCCGTGCTCACGCAGTTGAGCGCGTGGTGGTTCGGCAAGGTCGCGGACGTCGTGCCGACGCATCTCATCACGGCGCGCACATCGGACATCGTGCGTCTGGTGCCCGCTCTCGACTCGTTTCGGAGCATGCTCGCCGGACGCGCGATGCTCTGCCGCCGCGCGGCGGTCATCCCGATCGAGTGTGTCATTCGAGGATATATTTCGGGCTCGGCGTGGAAGGAGTACGCGGCATCGGGCACCCTGGCCGGCGAGCCGCTGCCCAAGGGGCTTCGCGAGAGCGACCGGTTGGCGGAGCCGATCTTCAGTCCCGCCACCAAGGCCGAAACGGGACACGATGAAAACATCACCGTGAGCCGCATGCGGCAAATCGTCGGTGCAGACGTCGGTGCGGAGCTCGAGCGGCTCACCCGCGCGATTTTCGCGCGCGGCAGCGCGATCGCCGAGAACCGTGGGATCATCGTGGCCGACACCAAGCTCGAGTTCGGCCGCGGCGCCGATGGGTCGATCGTGTTGATCGACGAGCTGCTCACGCCCGACAGTTCGCGCTTCTGGCCCGCCGATTCGTACGCGCCCGGCGGCCCGCAGAAGAGCTTCGACAAGCAGCCTCTGCGCGACTATCTCGACGGCGAGCGCCGCGCGCGCCGGTGGAACGGCGAAGCGCCGGCACCCGCGCTCCCGGATGACGTGGTCCGCGCCACCAGCGCCCGGTATCTCGATGCGTATCGTCGCCTAACGGGAGAGTCGCTCGACGTGAGCGAATTGCAATGAGCTTCGCGCGCGAAGGCACGGTGTTCATCCTCGGCGGCGCCGCGGCGGTCGTGATCGTGTTTGCGCTGGCGCTGGCGTTTCGATCGTGGCCGCTGTGGGTGGCGGGCATTCTCGTGCTCATCATCGCGATCTGGGTCGCGTACTTCTTTCGCGATCCCGAGCGCGTCGGCCCGCGCGGCGATCGCCTCGTGATCGCACCCGCCGACGGTCGCGTCGTGATGATCACGCCCGTCGAGGAGCCGGACTTCGTGCACGGACGCGCCATCCGTATTTCGATCTTCATGAACATTTTCAACGTGCACGTGAACCGATATCCGGTGAACGGCACGGTGGCGTACGAACACTACAATCCCGGCAAGTTCCTCAACGCCGCCGCGGAGAAGGCGAGCCTGGAGAACGAGCAGATGTCAGTGGGCATCAACGGCGGGTCGCACAAGGTGCTGGTGCGCCAGATCGCCGGACTCATCGCACGCCGCATCGCGACGTATGCCAAGCTCGGCGCGCCGGCCGTGCAGGGCGAGCGCATGGGCATCATCCGCTTCGGCTCGCGGGTGGACGTGTTCGTGCCGCCCGACGCGACCATCCGCACGCGCGTCGGCGAGCGTCCCGTAGCCGGCGTGACGGTGCTCGCGGAGCTGCCGCAGTGAGACCGGCGATTCCCCGCCCCGACATGCGCCGCGCCGTGGTGCTGCTGCCTAACGGATTCACGTTGGGCAACCTGTTGTTCGGCGTGCTGGCGATCACCGCCGCCTCGCGGGGCGACTTCGAGTGGGCGGGCTGGTTCGTCGTCTTCGGCGGCGTCATGGACACGCTCGATGGTCGCGTGGCGCGCATGACGCGAACGTCCAGCCGATTCGGCGTCGAGCTCGATTCGTTGGTCGATGCGGTCACGTTCGGCGTGGCGCCCGCATTCATCATGTACTTCGCGGCGCTCAACCACGACAACCTGGGCGTCTTCGTCTGCTTCATCTACATCGCCTGCGCGGTGATGCGGCTGGCGCGCTTCAACATCGAACAGGGCGGCCGGGCGAAAACGCAGTTCCACGGCCTGCCCAGCCCCGCGGCCGGCATGACGCTCGCCACCTACTGGTGGTTCAGCCAGACGAGCTTGTTCAACCTGGTGAGCGGCTGGCCGTGGCACACGGTGCTCCTGGCCGTGATGCTCGTGCTGAGCTTTCTCATGATCAGCCACGTGCTCTATCCGGCGCCGCCGAACATCAGCCTGCGCAAACCGGGCACGATCGTGCTCGGCGCCGCCTTCATCGCCGCCATCGTGCTGGTGATCATCGACCACAAGCGCTACGCCTTTCCGGCGATGGTCGCGTACGTCGCCTACGGGCTGCTCCGGACCTTTGTGTTAGGCGTCTTCGACCGCGTGCCGAGCACCGATCCGCTGATGGACGACGACGAGGAAGAAGAGACCGCGCGGCCCATCGAGCTCGCCGAGCATCCGCACCGGCGGCGGCGCCGCCGCCGCCGCGGCCCTCCGTTAGGCGACCAAATCCATCCGTTCAGCCCGGGGTCCGAAGAGGAGCGTGAATGAGCCGCTATAGAGTGTCCGTGCACATCGTGCCGCGGAAAGGTATTCTCGATCCGCAGGGCAAGGCCGTGGCCGACGCCCTGCACACGCTCGGCTTTCGCGACGTCGAGGACGCGCGCATCGGCCGCCACGTCGTGCTCGACGTCGCCGCGCGCACGCCCGACGCCGCCGGCGACGCCGTTCGCCAGATGTGCGAGCGCCTGCTCGCCAACCCCGTCACCGAAGACTACGAGATCGCGCGCGTCGAGGGCTTGTCGTGAAGTTCGGCGTCGTCACCTTCCCCGGCTCCAACTGCGACTACGACGCGTTTCACGCCGTGGCCGACGTGTTGGGCGAGCACGCCGTCTATCTCTGGCACAAGGATCACGACCTCCAGGGCGTGGATGTCGTGATCCTGCCCGGCGGCTTCTCGTACGGCGACTACCTGCGCGCCGGCGCCATCGCGCGCTTCAGCCCGATCATGCGTGAGGTCGCGGCGCACGCGCGCCGCGGTGGTCCTGTGCTCGCGGTGTGCAACGGATTCCAGATCGCGTGTGAAGCAGGCCTCCTGCCGGGCGCGCTGCTCCGCAACGCCAGCCTCTCGTTTCTCGGCCAATTCGTGCGAGTGCGCGTCGAGAACATCGACACGATGTTCACCAATCGGTATGCGCCGGGACAGATCCTGCGCATCCCGATCGCCCACGGCGAAGGCCGCTTTACCGCCGACGAGGACACACTGAACCGACTCGAAGGCGAAGGACAAGTAGCGTTCCGGTACGTGAACGCGGACGGCCGGCTCGACGCGGAATCGAACCCGAACGGCTCCCAGCGCGCAATCGCCGGCATCGTGAGCGCCGAAGGCAACGTGATGGGTCTCATGCCGCACCCCGAGCGCGCCGTGGAATCGCTGGTCGGATCGAACGACGGGTTGGGTATATTTCAATCAATGCTCGCTCGAGTATCCGCGTGACCGACGTCGACCGGCGCACTCCGCCCGCAACCGCCACAGGCCACGCGCGCGCCGTGGAACCGCGCCCCGGCGATCCGGCCATCACGCCGGCGCTCGTCGCCGAGCACGGGCTCACCGCCGACGAGTACGACCGCCTCGTGCGCATGCTGGGCCGCGAGCCCACGTTCACCGAGTTAGGCATCGTGAGCGCGCTGTGGAACGAGCACTGCTCCTACAAGCATTCGCGACCCGTGCTCAGAACGCTGCCCACCGAGGCGCCGTACGTCCTGCAGGGCCCGGGAGAAAACGCCGGCGTGATCGCGATCGGCGACGGCCTCGCGGTGGCGTTCAAGATCGAGTCGCACAACCACCCGTCGGCCGTCGAGCCGTATCAGGGCGCGGCCACGGGTGTCGGCGGTATTCTGCGCGACGTGTTCACCATGGGCGCGCGGCCGATCGCGATGCTCGATTCGCTCCGGTTCGGCTCGCTCGACTCGCCGCGCCAACGCTATCTGTTCGGCGGCGTCGTGAAAGGCATCGGCGATTACGGCAACTGCGTCGGCATTCCGACGGTGGCGGGCGACGTGGTGTTCGACGACGCGTACGAAGGCAATCCGCTCGTGAACGCGATGTGCGTCGGGCTCATGCACGAGCGCGATCTCATTCGCGCCAAAGCCGAAGGCGTGGGCAATCCGATCATGGCGGTGGGCGCGCGTACGGGTCGCGACGGGATTCACGGCGCGTCCTTCGCTTCCGAAGATCTCTCGGCGGCCAGCGATGCGAAGCGTCCGCGTGTGCAGGTCGGCGACCCGTTCACCGAGAAGCTGCTGCTCGAGGCGAGCCTCGAGCTCATTCACAGCGGGCACATCGTCGCGATTCAGGACATGGGCGCTGCCGGCCTAACGTCGTCGTCGGCCGAGATGGCGGCGCGCGGCGATGTCGGTGTCACCATCGACGTGACGCGCGTTCCGGTGCGCGAAGAAGGCATGACGCCGTACGAAATCCTGCTGAGCGAATCGCAGGAGCGCATGCTCGTGGTCGCGAAGCAGGGACACGAGCGCGCGGTGCGCGACATTCTCGCCAAATGGGATCTCGCGGCCGAGGTGATCGGCGAAGTGATTGCCGAGCCGGTGTATCGCGTCACCGAAGGCGCGCGCGTGGTGGCCGAGTTTCCCGGCTCGCGGTTGGTCACCGACTGCCCCGTCTACACGCCGCCGGCGGCGGAGAGCGCATCCATTCGCGCTCTGCGCGAGCGCGACGTGCACGCGATCGCCGAACGTCCCGAAGAGCGCGATCCGGTGTGGACGCTCGAGCGTCTGCTGTCGTCGCCGACGATCGCGAGCAAGCGGTGGGCGTACCGCCAGTACGACACGACCGTCCGGACGAACACCGTGGTGTCGCCCGGTGAGGGCGACGCGGCGGTGATGCGTCTCCGCGGGACCGACAAGGCGATCGCGATGAAGACGGACGGCAACGGCCGGTATGTGTACCTCGATCCGCGTACCGGCGGCCGCATCGCGGTTGCGGAAGCCGCGCGCAACGTCGCGTGCGTCGGCGCGCGGCCGATGGCGATCACCAACTGCCTCAACTTCGGCAACCCGCGCCGGCCCGAGGTGTTCTACCAGTTTCGCGAAACAGTAGCCGGTATGGCCGAGTCGTGCCGAGCGTTAGGCACGCCGGTGACGGGCGGCAACGTGTCGCTCTACAACGAGAGCCCGACGGGCGCGGTCTATCCGACGCCGATCATCGGCATGGTGGGTTTGGTGGATTCGCTTTCGCACGTCACGCGCTCCGCGTTCCACGTGGATGGCGACGCGATCGTGCTGTTGGGCGAGCCGACCGATGAGATCGGCGCGAGCGAATATCTCGCGCGTGTGCACGGCGTGGTGGCCGGTGCGCCGCCCGCCTGCGATCTCGCGCGCGAGCGCGCGCTGATCGACGTGCTGCTGGAGGCGATTGCGGGCGGCGCGGTGCACACCGCCCACGACTGCAGCGACGGCGGCCTGGCGGTGGCGCTCGCCGAGTGCGCCATCGGCGACGCCGAGCGTCCGTTAGGCGCCGACATCGACCTGACGCGATGGAGCGGCCTGCCGCTGCGGGCGCTGCTCTTCGGCGAGGCGCAGGGGCGCATCGTCGTGAGCACCGCGGCGCCGGACCGCGTGGTCGAGGCCGCACGCGCACGCGGCGTCCCCGCGGCGCGTATCGGCACGGTGCGTGCAGCGGCACAGGCCCTCGAGATTCGTGTCGGCACCCGGAGCTTCACGGCGCCGCTCGCGCGTCTCGCGGGCGCGTACCACGACGCGATTCCACGCATCATGTCGCGGGCGACCGGCGAGACGGCCGTGCTGGAGCAACACCCTCAACCATCGGCATCGTAATCCATGTGCGGAATTTTCGGAGTGCACGGAGCCCAGGACGCCGCAGGGCTCGTGCACCTGGGACTCTATTCGCTGCAGCATCGCGGCCAGGAATCGGCGGGCATCGTCGCCGTCGATGCGGACGGCGTCGCTCGCGCGCAGCGGCGGATGGGCCTGGTGTCCGAGGGCATGAGCGCGCTCGACGAGCTCGCCGGCACGCTCGCCATCGGCCATACGCGGTACAGCACGGCGGGCTCGTCGTCGATCGACAACGCCCAGCCGGTGCTGGTGCGCTTTCGCGGCGGGTACATCGCGCTCGCCCACAACGGCAACATCGTCAACGCGAGCGAGCTGCGCCGCGAGCTCGAAGACGAGGGTTCGATCTTCAGCTCGACGATGGACTCCGAAGTGCTGGTGCACCGCATGGCCCGGTCGAAGTCCGACCGTCCGGAAGACCAGCTCGCCGAGGCGTTGCAAGGCGTGGAGGGCGCGTTCTCGCTCGTCGTCGCCAGCGGGAGCACGCTCATGGCCGCGCGCGACCCGCGCGGCTGGCGTCCGTTGGTCATCGGCCGGTTGGGCGGCGCAGTGGTGTTCGCGTCCGAAACCTGCGCGCTCGACATCGTCGGGGCCGCGCACGTGCGCGACGTGCAGCCGGGCGAGATCGTGATCGTCGATGCCGACGGCCTGCGCTGCCGCCAGGCGCTGACGCCGCGCGAATCCAGGCGCTGCGTGTTCGAGTACGTGTACTTCGCCCGGCCCGACAGCCGCATCTTCGACGGCGGGTCGGTGGATCGCGCACGGCGCGCGTTAGGCAGGCAGCTGGGCCGCGAGTGCCCGGCGCCCGGCGCCGACCTGGTGTTCGGCGTCCCCGATTCGGCCAACGCCGCCGCGTTAGGCTACGCCGAGGAAACGGGACTGCCCCTCGAGCTCGCACTCATCCGCAATCACTACGTGGGCCGCACCTTCATCCAGCCGTCGCAGGCCGGACGCAGCCACAAGGTGAAGGTGAAGTACAACCCCGTGCGCGAAGTGCTCGAGGGCAAGAAGGTGGTGATGATCGATGACTCCATCGTCCGCGGCACCACCACGCGCGGCCTCGTGTCGCTCGTCCGTGCCGCCGGCGCGCGCGAGGTGCACATTCGCATCGCGTCGCCGCCCGTCACCGGGCCGTGCTACTACGGGATCGACACGCCCTCGCGCGAAGAGCTGATCGCCGCCAACCTGTCCGTGGACGACATCGCGCGCCACATCGACGTCGACTCCCTCGGCTACCTGTCGCTCGAGGGGATGCTGGCCGCGGTGCCGGGCGGCCCCGACGGCTTCTGCCACGCGTGCTTCTCGGGCGACTATCCGACGCCGCCGCCCACCGATCCGGACAAGCTGCGCTTCGGCTGCGGTTGTTAGGCAATTGGGCCGCCCGTCCGGCGGCCCTCCGACATTCATCGCGGAGACCCGATCGTCGTGTCCAGGCTCGTCTATTTCTTCGGCAACGGCACAGCTGACGGCACCAAGGACATGAAGGCGGTGCTCGGCGGCAAGGGCGCCAATCTCGCCGAGATGACCAACCTCGGCGTCCCCGTGCCGGCCGGATTCACGATCGCCTGCGAAGCGTGCGTGTCGTATCTGCAGACCAAACAGGAGCCGGTGGGCCTCCGGGAGGAGGTGGCGTCGCAGCTCGAGCATCTCGAGCAGGCCGCCGGCCGCCGGTTAGGCGACGCCGCTTCGCCGCTGCTCGTGTCGGTGCGCTCCGGCGCGCCGATCTCGATGCCCGGCATGATGGAGACCATCCTCAACCTGGGCCTCAACGACCGCACCGTGGTCGGCCTGGCGCGCGAGAGCGGCAACGCGCGCTTCGCCTACGATTCGTATCGCCGGTTCATCCAGATGTACGGCGACGTCGTGCTGGGGGTGCCGATGCACGAGTTCGAGCGGCTGCTCACCGCCAAACGCGAACACCAGGGCGTGGAGACCGACGCCCAGCTGAGCGAAGACGCGCTGCGCAATCTCGTCGAAGAGTACAAGTCGCTCGTGCAGCGAACACTGGGCGCCGAGTTCCCCATGGATCCGCAGGTGCAGCTGTGGGGCGCGATCGAGGCGGTCTGGAAATCGTGGACGCTCAAGAAAGCCGTGGACTACCGCAAGGTCAACGGCATTCCGGAAACGTTAGGCACGGCCGTCAACGTCGTCGCGATGGTGTTCGGCAACATGGGCGACGACTCGGGCACCGGCGTCGCATTCACGCGCGATCCCTCCACCGGCGAGAAGCGGTTTTTCGGCGAGTTCCTCGTGAACGCGCAGGGCGAGGACGTCGTGGCCGGCATTCGCACGCCGCTGCACATCGATCAGATGGCCGAACGCTTGCCCGGTGCGTACGAAGAGCTCATGGCGACGCAGGAGCGTCTGGAGCAGCACTACCACGACATGCAGGACATAGAATTCACCGTCGAGCGCGGCAAACTGTACTTGCTGCAGACGCGCACGGGCAAACGCACGTCGGCGGCGGCCGTGCGCATTGCCGACGAGATGGTGAGCGAAGGGCTGATTCAGAAGCGCGAGGCGGTTCAGCGCGTCGATCCGTCGCAGCTCGACCAGTTGCTTCATCCGATCATCGATCCGTCGGCGCACGCAAAGCCGATCGCGACCGGTCTCCCGGCCAGCCCCGGCGCGGCGAGCGGGCGCGCGGTGTTCGACCCCGACGCGGCCGAGCAGCGCGCCGCAGGGGGTGAGGCCGTGATCCTCGTGCGCGAAGAAACGACGCCCGAGGACTTTCACGGCATCGTCGCCGCGCGCGCCGTACTAACGGCACGCGGCGGCATGACGAGTCACGCGGCCGTCGTCGCGCGCGGCATGGGCAAATGTGCGGTGGTGGGCTGCAAGGACATCCACGTCGATCTCGAGCACCGCCGCTTCACCGTGGACGGCAAAACGGTGGACGAGGGCGATTGGGTCACGCTCGACGGCGCGAGCGGCCGCGTGTTCGCGGGGCATCTGCCCACGATGCCCAGCGACGTCGTGCGCGTGCTCTCCGGCACGATGCGCGGCGCCGATTCGGCGACGTACCAATCGTTCGCCCGTCTGTTAGGCTGGGCCGACGAGATGCGCACGCTCCGCGTGCGTGCCAACGCCGACACGCCGCAGGACGCGCGGATCGCGCGCGGCTTCGGCGCCGAAGGGATCGGACTCTGCCGTACCGAGCACATGTTCTTCGAGGGCGACCGCATCGTGGCGATGCGCGAGATGATCGTCGCCCGCGATGAAGGCGGCCGCCGGCGCGCGCTGGCCAAGCTGCTGCCCATGCAGCGCCAGGATTTCGACGGAATTTTCGAAGCGATGGCCGGCCTTCCGGTCACCATCCGGCTGCTGGACCCGCCGCTGCACGAGTTCTTGCCGCACGGCGGCGAAGACGCCAAGCGCCTCGCCCATACGTTAGGCATGCGGCGCGAGGAGCTCGGCCGCATCGTCGAGTCGCTGCGGGAGGTGAACCCGATGCTCGGCCACCGCGGCTGCCGGTTGGGCATCACGTATCCCGAGATCACGGAGATGCAGGGCCGCGCCATCTTCGAGGCCGCGGTGCGCAGCAAGCGGCGCGGCATCGACGTCCAGCCGGAGATCATGATCCCGCTGGTCTCGACGGTGAAGGAGTTCGAGAACCAGCGCGCCATCCTCGAAGAGGCCGCACGGCAAGTGCTGGGCGCCATGGGCGAAGACGTGCCCTACACGATTGGCACGATGATCGAGCTGCCGCGCGCCGCGCTCACCGCCGACGAGATCGCCGCCAAGGCCGACTTCTTCTCCTTCGGCACCAACGATCTCACGCAGACCACGTTCGGCCTGAGCCGCGACGACGCCGGCCGCTTCCTGCCGTTCTACGTCGACAAGGGGATTCTGGCCGAAGATCCCTTCCAGGTGTTGGACACGGTCGGCGTGGGCAAGCTCATTCGGTACGCCGTCACCGAAGGGCGGCGCGTCAAACCGGGGCTCAAGACCGGCATCTGCGGCGAGCACGGTGGCGAACCGAAGTCGATTCGGTTCTGTCAGGAGGCCGGGCTCAATTACGTGTCGTGCTCACCGTTCCGCGTACCGATCGCGCGGCTGGCCGCCGCCCAGGCCGCGCTGGCGAACCAGTCGCAGTAACGACTGCCGCCGCGCCTCCGGGTCGCGCCGCAGTCCGTTAGGCGCCGCGGGATGGCGCGCCGCTCCAGTGCCGAGCTCTGGCGTGCGCGCGCCTTGCCGCATAGAATCGGGACCAGCGGATGGACGGCCGTAGCTGCACATCGGGGGATGGCGATCATGATGCGACCCGGATCACAGGTCAGGATGGCAATTCGCGCAGCCGCGGTCGGCGTGCTCGCACTGGGCGCCGCGTCGACGGCAAGGTTGTGCGCGCAAGCTCCGAGCGCATACGGCCGAACGCGGGTGGTGATGCTCGGCACCGGTGCGCCGCCGGCAGATCCCGACCGCTTCGGGCCGGCGGTCGTCGTCATCGTCGACGCGACGCCGTATCTCTTCGACATCGGCGTGGGCGTGATGCGGCGTTGGGCGGCGGCGTTAGGCATGGGCCTCGCGCCGACCGGCGCATCGGCTCTGCGCACGGCCTTCGTGACGCACCTGCATTCCGACCATACGTTAGGCTACGCCGACCTCATCTTCACGTCGTGGACGCTCGAGGGCGCGCGGCACGCGCCGCTCGACGTGTACGGGCCCGGCGGGCTGCAGCAGATGACGGATCATCTCATCGCCGCCTATGCCGAAGACATCGCGGTGCGCACCGGGCGCGGTGGTGAGCATCAAGGCGAGGCGGGCCCCGTGGTGCGCGTACACGAGATCGGTCCCGGTGTGGTCTATCGCGACTCGCTCGTCACGGTGACCGCCTTCCTCGAGCATCACGGGAGTTGGGCGCAGGCGTTCGGCTTCCGCATCACGACGCCGGACAAGGACATCGTGCTGTCGGGTGACACGGGTCCGCCGTCGGGTGTGTTAGGCCAGTGTCATGGGTGCGACCTGCTCCTCCACGAGGGCGGGACGGTGCTCGAGGAGGATGCGACGCCCTACTTCAAGCACTTTCATACCACGGTCGAAGACTTGGCGGCGATCGCTACGGCGACGCAGCCCAAGCTCCTGGTGCTGTATCACCAGCGGCCCGACGGCCCCGCGGCGGAGCGGAGCTACGCGAGACTGCGGGCGCTCTACGCTGGGCCGTTCGTCGTGGCGCGGGACCTCGACGTCTATCGGTAGGCATCACGATGCCCGGCGGCCGAGCGAGCCGCGAATTCGATGTTGCTGTCCGTCCGGCCGCACCGGCTCCCGCCCGAGCGCCTAACTTGGTCCGCCTTCGTACACGTGGCGCACCATCGCCGCCAACTCGATCGCGTTCGTCGTCCCGTAGTTCGCGTAGCAGTTGTTCATCACCACGTGCACCTCCTGCGCGCGCCCGGCGATCTCGCCGACGCGCGGCGCCCACGCCTCGAGCTCGCGCGCGTCGTACAGATAGCGAAACTTCTCCGTCGTCGTGACACCCGTGCGCTCCCACGTCTCGGCGCGGCGCCCGTGAAACCGGATCACCGCGAGACGCGGCGCCGTCACGGCCACCACCGGCGGCACGCTGCTCTTGAGCCCCTGCGGCTCGTCGACCATCACGAACGGGATGCCGTGATCCTCGAAGAACCGCAGCGTATGCTCGGCGTTCCGCGCGTTGAACCAGAGCGCATTCCGCAACTCGACCGTGAACGGCACGTCGCCAAAACGATGGTGCGCATCGAGGATCTGGTCGCGGCTCGCGTGCCCGGGGAGGAACCACCGCGGGTACTGCATCAGCACCGCGCCTAACTTGTCCGTCTCGCGGAGCGGCAGCAGCGCGTCGATGAAGGTCGACCACACGGCGTCGGCCACCTCGGGCGGCAGGTCTTTCGCGTAGACGCGCGGCTTCTGATCGAGCGGAGCGGGCAGCGCCTCGCGAAGCTCCGCTGGCAGGCGTGCGACCTCAGACGGCTGGCCGGTCATGAGCGCGTGCGCCTTGACGTCGAACCGAAACGTCTCGGGCGTGCGGTCCGCCCACGCTTCCACAGTTTGTCGCGCCGGCAGCGCGTAGTACGGCGAGTCGACTTCGACCATCGAGAACTGCGATGCGTAATACTTGAGCCGCGCCTCGGCCGACGTCGCTTGGCTGGGGTAGAACACACCCGAGCGCACCAGCGTCGGGTCGGTCCACGACGCGGTGCCGAATCTGACGATCGATCCGTTAGGCGTACGCAGCGGCGCCGCGCCGGGCGCCGCGAGCCGGGACGCGCGTTCGCGCGCATCCTCGACACCGGGGTCGTGTACCGTCGGCGCCGCGGCGGGTGCGCGTTCCTGCGGTGTGCGCGGCCTGGGCATCAGGCAAAGGTACGTGCGGAAAACGCCAACGGCCGGCTCGAGTGCCGAGCCGGCCGTTGGACACCATGGAGGCGCGGGGATTCGAACCCCGGTCCGAGACAAGATCCAAAGCAGCGTCTACGTGCGTAGCCCATCGATTGAGGTCTCCAGCCGCTGGCCAATGGGCCGCCCACTGCTGGACGAGTCTTCTTTGATTTTGCGCACCGCCGGAAGACGCAACGGCGCGCTAGCCCGAATTTTCGTTACCCGTCAAGCCGCCTCAGGCGAGCTTCCCAACGGGCAGGTGCAGTAACCGGAGTTACGCAGCCAGAGCCAAGTTGTTGTTGGCAGTTATGAAATTTCCCGAGTGATTTACCAGGGCTCGAGGACCTGGGCACGCGGCCACCGCTTCACCTACCCCGTCGAAGCCAGTCGCCCCCTCGACACAAAATCTAGATCAATTGGCCCAGCCGGTCAATGCGCCGCCGCCTCGTGCTCGGCCACGATCACGCGCCACTAAGCTTTTACGGCAAAATTGCTTTCGTGGGCGCACCTCACGCAATTTCTACCAGCCGTCTTGGCCTCGTACAGCGCCCGGTCGGCGGCCGAGAAGAGCGAGTCGTGGCGACCCGTGCTCGTCGGGAAGCTCGCCACCCCAAACGACGCCGTTACACCGATCACGTGTCCGTCCACCTCCACACGAGCCGATTCGAACGTGCGGCGGATGCGCTCGGCCACCTCGCGTGCACGCTCCATTGGCGTCTGCGGAAGCAAGATCGCCAGCTCTTCACCGCCGTATCTCGTGCACAGGTCGATGCCGCGGATCGTGCGCTTGGCAGCGGCTGCTACCGCGGCCAGCACACGATCGCCGGCCGTGTGACCGTACGTGTCGTTGATCTGCTTGAAGTGGTCGAGGTCGGCGAGTATCAGCGACAGCACCTGCCCGTTGCGGTCGCATTCGGCCAGGTGCTGGCGAAAACGCTCGTCGAACACCCGGCGGTTTGCCAGGTTCGTGAGCGGGTCGGTGCGCGACTCGACGGTGGCAATCTCGAGATGCCGCACGTTCACGAAGGCCGCCGCCGACACCGACGACAGCAGCAGCAGCAACGACGACTCCACCACGGAGACCTGACCGGCCTCGTCGCCTTCCACGGCCACCGCGCCTAACGGGCGGCCCTCGCGCACCAGCGGCACCACCGCCAGCGACCCCAGCCGTCGCGGCGGTTCCGCTTCGCCGAACACCGCGTACTGCGACGCAGCGTCCACCTCGCTCAACGTGAACCGCTGGCGCTCGCGGCATGCCGTGCCGATGAACGACGACGGCGTCACCTCGAAGCCGACCGGCACCGCGTGCCCCATCGAAACGCTCGCCACCGTGCCCACTTCCTCCCGCTCGTCCCACACGACGAACGCCGCGCGCGTGGCCCCGGACAACTCGAGCGCCGCGTCGCAGACGGCGTGGCCTAACCCGGCCACGTCGTGGCTGCTCTGCACCCGCTCGGCGGCCCGGGCAAGGCGCTCGGCTTTGCCGCGGTACTGCCGCGTTTCACGGCCGTCGCGCAGGAGGCCGAGCAATGCGCCTAACCGGGCGGCGTGGGCGGTCAGCTCCTGCCGGACGGTCGACGGCAGCCGGTGGCGATTGGCCGCGTACAGCGTGAGGACGCCGCCGGCCTGTTCATCTTCCGACCCGGCGAGGGGCGCCGCGATGAGCGCGCTGCCCTCGGTGTCCTGGTTTGCGGTGACGATGCCCTGTGCCATGGACCACGCAACCAGCTCCGGCGCCGGCGGCGTGGTCCGCCGCTCGCGCTGGGCGCCAGCCGGCATCGTGAGCGCCGGACGCGCCGCGCCCGAGTCCGTGCGCAGCCACAGCGTCACATCGTCGGCGCCGAGCGATTGTTGGGCATCGGCGAGCAGCCGCTCGATCGCATCGCGTTCGACGGCGCGGCCCAACGCATGGTCGCGCATGAGGCGCTCGACCGACGGCGTGCGCGACGACGGCGGCAGATCCGGGCTGCCATCGAGCCACGCGTCCGCGGTGCCGATGCGGCTCGACGCGCGAGCAATGAATCCGGTCGCCGTGCCTGCCGCCAGCAGACACGCCAGCCGAATCCACCGCGAGTCCTCGCTCATGGCGGCGAGAAACGGGTCGAAGTGGGCGAGTATCGGGGCGGATGCAAGCGCGACGCCGATCGCGTACGGCCCACCGGCGCGCCAGGCGAGCGCGGCGATGAGACACGCCAGCAGCGCGGCGATCGGAGATCGCACGACGCTCGTGGCGATGATAGTCAGCGCGACCGAGAGTGCGAGCGCGCCGATGCGAGAAGGCACGTGGCTCTCGGGGGACAAACTCGGCGATGTCGACAGGATGTTGGGTTAGGCGTGCGTGATTCGCGATGCCGCGAAGGCCGCTCCAAACCCGTTATCGATGTTGACGACCGTCACGCCCGAGGCGCAACTGTTGAGCATGGAAAGCAGGGCGGCCACGCCGCCGAAGCTGGCGCCGTAGCCGATGCTCGTCGGTACCGCGATCACGGGCACCGACACCAAGCCGCCCACCACGGAGGGCAAAGCGCCGTCCATACCGGCCACGACGATGATCACCGCCGCGTCCTCGAGCGCGCGGCTCTGCGACAACAGTCGATGCAGCCCGGCCACCCCGACGTCGGTGAGCCTCTCCACCGTGTTGCCGAGCGAGCGCGCGGTCACCGCGGCTTCTTCGGCAACGGGGAGATCGCTCGTGCCTGCCGTGATCACGAGAATGGTGCCGCGGCCGACCGGTGCCGGCACGTTGGGCGCAAGGAAGGCCGTGCGGCCGAGCGGATTGATGTCGATGGACGGGAACCGCTCGAGCAGCGCGGCGTGCATCTCGGGCCCGAGCCGCGTGATCAGGACGCCTTCGCCGCGCTCCGCGATGCGCTCGGCGATCGCGAGCACTTGAGGGGTGGTCTTGCCGGCGGCGAAGATGACTTCGGGATAGCCCTGCCGGAGCGCGCGGTGATGGTCGACGGTGGCGAAGCCGAGCGACTCGGTGGCTGGCAACTCGAGCGCGCCTAACGCACCGAGGGCTGCCTGGGCATCGACTTCGCCGGACGCGACCTGGCGCAGGAGCGCCAGAACGCGCTCCCGTCTCACGCCGCCCGAGCCTCGGCGAGCGCTCCGTCGGACGGCTCGACCTCCCCGCGGGCGCGGGCAGCGAGATATTCGGCGAAGATGTCGTCCACGGCGGCGAGCGACTCCACGAGGTGCAGCTTGCGGCGGATGTCGGCCGACCCCGGCAGGCCTTTCACGTACCAGCCGAGGTGCTTGCGGAACTCGATGGCCGCGCCGCGCGGATCGTTCTCGTACGCCTGCGCCATGCGCGCGTGTTCGGAGGCGATGGCGAAACGCTCTTCGACCGGCGGCGCGGGCGGCATCGGCTTGCCCTCGAGCAACGCGCGCGCCTGCGTGAACACCCACGGCTGTCCGAACGATCCGCGCGCGATCATGACGCCATCGCATCCCGTCTCCCGGTACATGCGCACCGCGTCTTCGGCGGATTTGATGTCGCCATTTCCGATGACGGGAATGTCGAGCGCACTCGCGACCGCGGCGATCTCGTCCCAGCGCGCGTCGCCCGAGTACATCTGTGCGCGCGTGCGCGGGTGCAGCGTTAGGACACGGGCGCCCGCGTCCTGGCAGCGCAGCGCGATCGACACCGGGTCGCGCATCTCCTCGTTCCAGCCGCTGCGGATTTTCACCGTCACCGGCAGGTGCGTGCCCTGGATGACGGCGCGGATTACGTCGGTGACGAGCCCGAGATCCTTGAGACATCCCGAGCCGCCGTTGCGCTTCACCACCTTCTTCACCGGACATCCGAAGTTGATGTCGATGAATTCCGGCGCAAAGACGTCGGTGACGAAGGCCGCTGCCTCGCGCATCGCGGCGGGGTCGGCGCCGAAAATCTGGACGCCAATGGGGCGTTCGTCCGCTCCGAAGCGTAGCTTTTCGATGGTTGCCGGGTTCTCTCGGCGGATGCCTTCGGCGCTCAAGAACTCCGTGACCACCACGTCTGCGCCGAAGCGTCGGCAGAGTCGGCGAAATGGCGACTCCGACACGCCGGCCATCGGTGCGAGGTAAAGCGGCACCGGGAACGCGGTGGAATATGGGAATGCCATGGAATGAAGTTACTCTGACCGGCAACTCCATGCAACGTCGTTATTTGACACTGTTTTGCACACGGGGTAAGTTGCGTGGTTTCCCGCGAAGACGCGGCTGATTCGAGGTAGATATTCGCTCCCGGGGAGATAGATGGAATTACGACAATTCTTTACCGAAGACGGGATCAAACTGGCGCTCGAGGGGAGCACCAAGGATGACATCCTCAAGGAACTGATCTCGCTTCTCAAGTTGGATGAGAAGTCGGAAGGAATGCTGTACAAGATGCTCAAGCGGCGCGAGAACCTGGGATCGACGGGCATCGGGCGCGGGATTGCGATCCCGCACTGCCGCTCGTTGGTCGTGAACAAGCTTCGCGTGGCGTTTGGGCGAAAGCCGGCTGGCGTCGATTTCAAGGCAATCGACGAGAAGCCGGTCTTCTTTTTCTTCCTCATCGTGGCGCCGCCCCTCGAGGTGTCTAACCAATATCTTCCCGTACTCGGGAAGATTGCACAGTTCAGCAAGGAGCCGGATGTGCCGCAGCGGTTGTTGTCGTTGACGCAACCGGGCCAGTTCCTGACCTTGTTGGAGGAGAAGGGTGTCTGATGTTGCATGCCGAGCTGGAAATTCTGCTCGAGATTCAAGACTTACAGACGTTGCGGCGGGATATCGCGGTGGCGGAATACGCGGCGGCAGGGATTCCGGTGAACGTGGAGGAATTCAGCGCACGGTTAGGCGAACGCATCGTCGAGCGCGAGCAGCAGCTGTCGCCGCGCACGCAATCGGCGTATCGCCGCATCCTCAAGCGGCACGAACGGGTCGTGGCGCCGGTGCTGAACGGCGTCTGTTACGGCTGCTTCGTCCACGTGCCGACGAGCAAGGGCCGCGATCAGGAGCGGAACAGCGAGCTCCGGAATTGCGAGAGCTGCGGGCGGTTCATTTACTACACCGACTGAGAGCAGGATGATGCCAGCCCGGATCTGAGACGGCGCACGCCGAGCTCGGTCCGGACGTCAGGGCGCCGGCAACTCGCGCATCGCGGCGTCTCCGGCGGTGTACCGCCCGGTGCGTCCCACATCCATGAGTGGGCGACCCGCTGCAATTCCGTTCGCGCCGCACTGGCCGTCAGCGCCGAAGACGGCGCAACGCCCTGCCCTTGTGGAGCGCGACGTGGTCGGTCGTGTCACTCTTGATTTCGTATTGTGGATCGCTTTTGGTCGCGTGGTGCACGTAACCCTTGTACGTCACGTCCCGCGTATGGATGCGCACGATCCGGCCGCGCACCCGGCCGGCTTCGGAATTCCAGCTGACGTGATCGCCCACGTTGAACGATGTCATGGTCACGCTCCGTTCGGCCCTGGCGCGCTCCGCATTGCCCAACGATGTGTTCCGCTGTGCGCGCCATTGATGCTAACGACGATTCCCTGTTCGGCCGAAAAACGCCGAACGACGGACAATCCATATTCAAGTGCGCAGCAATCGTTGGCAATGCACAATCATTGGGAGGCGTCATGACGAGAGTGCGCGTTGGGGGCTTTTCCGTCTCGCTCGACGGTTTCGGAGCAGGACCGGAGCAGAGCCTCGAAAATCCGCTCGGCAAGGGTGGGCAGGCTCTGCATCCCTGGCTCGTCCGCACGCGCTTCTTCCAGGCCATGATCGGCAAGAGCGGCGGCGCAGGCGGTGTCGATGATGACTATGCGCGCCGCTCGATGGATGGGTTCGGCGCGTTCATCCTGGGCCGCAACATGTTCGGCCCGGTGCGCGGACCCTGGCCGGACGAGAACTGGAAGGGTTGGTGGGGTTCGAATCCGCCCTACCACGCGCCGACGTTTGTGCTGACGCACTATCCGCGGGATCCAATCGAGATGGAAGGCGGCACCACCTTCTTCTTCGTGACTAACGGAATCGAGGCGGCCCTGGATCAGGCACGGCGCGCCGCCAATGGGCGCGACGTGAAGATCGGCGGCGGCGTCGAGACGGTGCGCCAATATCTTCGCTCCGGACTCATCGACGAACTGCATTTCGCATTCTCGCCGGTCATGCTGGGACGAGGCGAAGCGATGTTCTCCGGGATCGACCTCCCGGCGCTCGGGTACCGCGTCACCGAACACCAGGCGACCGAGCACGCCACGCATATCGTGCTCGGCCGATAGGCATCACCACTGACGCGTCGCCGGCGGTTCCGCTCATTCCCATTCGATGGTCGCCGGCGGTTTCGAGCTCACGTCGTACACCACGCGGTTCACGCCATCGACTTCATTGATGATGCGGCTCGAGATGTTGGCCAGCACGTCCGGCGGGAACGGGAACCAGTCGGCTGTCATACCATCGGAGCTCGTCACCGCCCGGAGCGCGACGGCGTTGTCGTACGTGCGCGCATCGCCCATTACACCCACGCTGCGCACGGGCAGGAGCACGGCGAACGCTTGCCAGATGTCGTCGTAGAGTCCGGCTTCGCGAATTCCCTCGAGGTAGATCGCGTCTGCCTTACGGAGCACCTCGAGCTTCTGGCGCGTGACATCGCTCAAGATCCGGATGGCGAGGCCCGGGCCCGGGAAGGGGTGCCGCCCAACCATTTCTTCCGGCAGGCCTAACTCCCTGCCCACCTGGCGCACCTCGTCCTTGAACAACTCGCGCAGCGGCTCGATCAGCTTGAACGACATCCCCGGCTTGAGGCCGCCCACGTTGTGGTGCGTTTTGATCGTCACCGATGGACCGCCGCGCGGCGAGATGGATTCGATCACATCGGGGTAGAGCGTGCCCTGCACCAGGAACTCCACGCCTGTGCCCACCTGCGCCGCGGCGTCCTCGAACACGTCGATGAACGTGTGACCGATGCGCCGCCGCTTCTCCTCCGGGTCGTCGACGCCCGACAGCTCCGTTAGGAATCTGTCGGCGGCGTCCACCGTCACCAGGTCGATGCCCAGGTTCGCGCGGAACGTACGCTCCACCTGCTCCCGCTCGTGCAGGCGCAACAGACCGTGATCGACGAAGATGCACGTGAGCCGGTCGCCGATCGCGCGGTGCACGAGCGCCGCCGCCACCGACGAATCGACGCCGCCCGAGAGCCCGCAGATCGCCCGCGCCGAGCCGACGCGGTCGCGGATCCGCGCCACTTCTTCCTCGATGAATGCGCCGGTCGTCCAACCCGGCTCGGCCTTGCAGACATTGAAGAGGAAGTTCGCGATGATCTCGCCACCGCGCGGCGTGTGCTGCACTTCGGGGTGGAACAACACACCCGAGATCGGACGGGACCTATGACGAATACCGGCGATCGGTGCGTTCGCGCTGCGCGCGATCACTTCGAAACCAGGCGGCGGGGTTTCCACGTAGTCGCCGTGGCTCGCCCATACCGTGATCTCCTCGCCGCGCGCGAATCCCGCGAACACGCCTTCGGGCTCGAGAATCTCGAGCTCGGCGCGACCGTATTCTCGCCGGCCGGCCCGCGACACGCTGCCGCCCTCCAGTTGGGCGATGAGCATCATCCCGTAGCAGATACCGAGGACCGGCGCGATCTCGAGGAGCGCGGGGTCGGCGGTCGGCACGTCGTCGCCGTACACCGAGGCCGGCCCCCCGCTCAGGATGATGCCGGTCGGATGCCAGTCCCGGATCCAGTCGATCGTGCGCGTCGGCGGATGGATCTCGCAGTAGACGCGCGCTTCGCGAATGCGCCGCGCTATGAGCTGCGTGAACTGCGACCCGTAATCGAGAACGAGAATGCGCGATGCGCCGGGCTGCGTCATGGCCTAACGGAAACGGTCACCAGCGCCACTGCTCGCCCTCGAGCGTGATGAACGTGACCTCTTTGGTGTCCAAGTCGAGGAGCGCGGCGCCGGGCGTACCGTACAACCAGCCGCACGCTTCGCCCGGGTTGAGCAGCAGCGTGTCTCCCGTCACCTCGCGGCGGCACTTGTGGGTGTACCCGTGGATCACCACGGAATGTCCGCTCACCGAGCGGTCGCTCACGTCGCCGATGTCGTGCACGAGCAAGATGCGCGCGCCGTTCACCTCGACGCTGTGCGGTCCCTCGTAGATCTCGGTGCCCATGCCCTTGGCCGCTTCGGCGCGCAGGCCTTCGCGGTCTCCGTCGTTGCGGCCGTACACGCCCGCCAACGCGAGGTTGGCGGCGATGATGGGACGCAACGACCACGAGGCGCAGAAGTCGCCGGCATGGAGCACGAGGCCCACACCGGCCTCGCGGAACCGCTTGGTAAACTCGGCGATCGCCGGCAGGCGATCGTGTGTATCCGCCAGCACGCCCACGAGCATCACGCTGTCCTCCACGTCGGGTGGACCGTCTCGCGCCGAACCAGGTCCTCGTACTGCTCCCGTGCCGTGATCACCGCGAACCGGTCGCCATCCACCATCACCTCGGCGGCACGCGGCCGGGAGTTGTAATTGGACGACATCGCGAACCCGTACGCGCCCGCCGACCGGATGGCCAGGAGGTCGCCCGGCCGCACGTCGTCCACCTCCCTGCCTAACGCAAAGAAGTCGCCGCTCTCGCACACGGGGCCGACGATGTCGGCGCGCGTGCGTCCGCCCCGCGGCCGCACGGAATCGATGCGGTGGTAGGCGTTGTAGTGCGACGGGCGCAGCAGGTCGTTCATGCCGGCGTCGGTGATCACGAACTCGCGTCCGCCGCCTTCCTTGCGGTACAACACGCGCGTCAACAGCACGCCCGCGTTGCCCACCAGATAGCGCCCCGGCTCGACGAGGAGCTTGAGCGCCGCCGCCGCCGCGTTAGGCAATACGGCCGCCGCGTACGCGTCGAGGTCGATCGGGTCTTCGGCGTCGTACGTCACCGCCAGCCCGCCGCCGATGTCCAGATAGCGCAAGTCGGGCGCGCCCGCCGCGCGCAGGTCGTCCACCAGCTCGAGCAGGCGCAGCATGCCATCGCGGTACGGATCGACGCTCGACACCTGCGACCCGATGTGCATGTCGAGGCCGAGCAGGCGGGTATGCGGCAGCGTGAAGGCGAGACGGCCGACGGCGAGCGCATCACCATAGGGCACGCCGAACTTGTCGCCGCGCTCGCCGGTGCGCGTGTAATGGTGCGGGGTGTCGACGGAGACTTCGGGATTCACACGGAGCGCGACGGGCGCCGTGAGCCGCATGTCGCCGGCGACGCGATCGAGCAGCCGCAGCTCGCCCTCCGACTCGATGTTGAAGAGCAGAATGCCGGCCGCGAGCGCCTCGCGAAGCTCGTGCTCCGTCTTGCCGACACCGCTGAAGACGATGTCCGGTCCCGCGAGGCCGGCGAGGCGCGCACGATAGAGCTCGCCGCCGGAGACGATGTCGACCCCCGCGCCTAACGAGTGCATCAGCGCCAGCACGGCGAGGCTCGAGTTGGCCTTCACGCTGTAGTGCAGCCGGTGCGGCACCGGCGCGAGCACGCGATCGAGCCTCGTGTACGCATCGCGGATCGCGCCGGCGCTGTAGATGAACACCGGCGTGCCTACCTCGTGCGCGATGGTCTCGAGCGACACGCCCTCGCACGCCAACGCGCCGTCGGCTGGAGCAAAGCCAGCGGTCAATACGCTCTCGCCCACAGCGCCTCGCCGGTGGAGGGACGGCCGCACTTGAGACACGTGGGAGGCGCTTCCGGCGAACGAAACTCTTCGTCGGGCAGCACACGGATCGTGGCTTTCGTTTCCTCCTTGATCGCGGCTTCGCACGCGCCGTCGCCGCACCATCCGGCATACACGAACGCGCCGTCGCCTTCCATGCGCTGCCGGAACGCATCGTACGTGATACGGCCGCGGACGCTGTGCTCTTCACGGCGCGTGCGCGCGGCGGCAAGCATGTCATCCTGGATCGTGACCAGCAGCGTCACGAGCTCGGCGGCCAAGCCGCCTAACGCAACCGGCTGCTTGGCTCGCGTGTCGCGCCGCACGACCACCGCCTGCGACTTGTCCAGATCGCGGGGGCCGAGCTCGATGCGTACGGGTACGCCGCGCAGCTCCCACTCGTAGTATTTGGCGCCGGGTTTCATCGTGTCGCGCGCGTCGACGTGGACGCGCACGCGACCCGCGAGATCGGCGCGTACGGCATGAGCGGCGTCGAGCACGCGCGCTTTCTCTTCATCGGTGCGCCAGATGGGAACGACCACCGCCTCGGTGGGCGCAAGGCGCGGAGGCACGCGCAGCCCGGAATCATCGCCGTGGGTCATCACCAGGCCACCGACCAGTCGCGTCGAAGCGCCCCAGCTCGTGTTCCATGCGAAGTCGGTGCCCCCGCTCTCCGTCTGGAACTTGAGGTCGAACACCTTCGCGAAATTCTGGCCGAGGTTGTGCGACGTGCCGGCTTGCAGCGCTTTGTTGTCCTGCATCATCGCTTCGCAGGAGTACGTGCGCAGCGCGCCGGCAAATCGCTCGGCGTCCGTCTTGCGCCCGGTGACCACCGGCATGGCCATGAACGACTCCATGAACTGCCGGTACACGCCTAACATCTGACGCGCCTCGGCCTCTGCTTCGTCGTGCGTGGCGTGCGCGGTGTGCCCTTCCTGCCACAGGAACTCGAGCGTGCGCAGGAAGAGCCGCGTCCGCATCTCCCAGCGCACCACGTTTGCCCACTGGTTGATGAGCAGGGGCAGATCGCGATAGCTCTGCACCCACTTCGCGAACATCGCGTAAATGATGGTCTCGGACGTTGGGCGAACGACCAGCGGCTCCTCGAGCTCCTTCCCGCCGCCGCGCGTGACGACGGCCGTCTCGGGGGCGAAGCCTTCCACGTGTTCGGCTTCGCGGCGGAGATAGCTCTCGGGGATGAAGAGCGGAAAGTACGCGTTGCGGTGTCCCGTCGCCTTGAACATGTCATCGAGGGCGCGCTGCATGCGCTCCCAAATGCCGTAGCCGTCGGGGCGGATCACCATGCAGCCGCGCACCGGCGAGTAATCGGCGAGCTCGGCCCGGAGGACGACGTCGTTGTACCAGGCGCTGAAGTCCTCGGCGCGGGGCGTGAGCTTCTTCTCGTCGGACATTAGGAGTGTGTTGTTGAACGGGCCGCGGCAGCCGGCCCGGCTTCGTCGATCCATTCATCGAGGCGGACGCGGCGCTCGTGCCCGTCATCCAACCGGCGGACGGTCGCCTCATCGGGCGCAACGTCGGGCGCGCCGAGGATGACCGCCTCGCGCGCGCCCGCCGCGGCGGCCGCCTTGAGCTGGCGCGACAACTGCTGGCCGCCTAACGCATACTCGACGCTCAACCCACGGGCGCGGAGCCGCGACGACACGCGCATGGCGTCGCTGACCCCGGCCGACTCGCCGAACGCCACCCAGACGTCGAGGCCGGCCGCCTGCGCCGGCATCAAGGTCCTGGCGCGGAGCAGCTCGCCCAACACGACGTCGCCCATGCCAAAGCCTAACGCAGGCAGATCCGGCCCCCCGCTCTGCTTGAGCAGATTGTCGTAGCGGCCGCCGCCGCAGATCGCGCGCAACTCGCCTTTCGCGTCGAACAACTCGAACACGATCCCCGTGTAATACGCCAGGCCGCGAACGACGGATAGATCCGGCTGGAAGTATTCGCTGCACCCAAGCGCCTCGAGATATTCTGCATACCGAAAGAATTCGGCGACGGCCCGCTCGTTTTCCGGCACAGCAAGCGCTTTAATCGAGGTGAGGCTGTGGTGCCTGGGAATTTCCATCACCGTACTCACCGCTCTTTTGTCTAACCCCAGAGCACCGAGCTTCGCTTCGGATACCTCCTGTGGCTGGCGATCAAACTTGTCGAGCACTGCTAGGACGCCTGGCATGGCAACGTCGGGAACGTCCTTCGCCAGCAAGTAGCCGTGCAGGATCCGGCGATCGCTCACCCGTGCACGCACGTCGTCGGGCCCCAGGCCCAACAGCCGCATGATCTCGATGGCGGCCGCGAGCAGCTCGGCGTCGCCCGTGACATCCGACTCGCCAACGATGTCCATGTTCAACTGAAAGTGCTCGCGCAACCGCCCGCGCTGCGCACGCTCGTACCGAAACAGCTGCGGAATCGAAAACCAGCGCACCGGCTTGCGGAGCGCGTTCGCCCGCGCGGCCACCATCCGCGCCAGCGTCGGCGTCATCTCCGGTCGCAGCGCGATCGCACGATCACCTTTGTCGACAAAGTTGTACAACTGGCCCACGATCTCGTCGCCGCTCTTCTTCGTGTACAACTCGAGCGGTTCGAGCGGCGGCCCGTCATATTCGACGAACCCGAACCGGTGCGCTACCTCACGCCACGTCGCAAAAATGTGCGTGCGTTCCGCGAGCTCGGCGGGATAGAAGTCGCGGAATCCGGGCAGTGCACCTGAGACCATCCATGCAATTTATCCGGCGAACGGAGACACCTGCAAGCGCGCCATTGCATCGCCCACCGTATGGAATGAACCGGTGACGAGCGTCGTCGCCGCGCCGGCGCGCGCGACGTCCAGCGCACGATCGAAATCCGCGTCTGCGACAGCCGACCACCCATGGGCATGCGCGAAGTCGACAGCGTCCGACAACACCCACGCGCGGTCTGACGGAACGCTCGGCGGCGCGGTGAGCACGAACCGATCGACGTGCGAAGCGAGCGTGGCCATCATGCTGCGCCAGTCTTTGTCGCGCAGCACGGTGAGAAGACACACGAGCGGGCGCGGCGGCGTGAGCGTCGCCAGCGTGTCGCACAGCACCGTTGTCCCGGCCGGATTGTGCGCGACATCGAAGATCACGCCGCCGCACCACTGAAACCGCCCGGGAATGGCGACGTTGGCAAGCGTCATTTCCGCGCGCGCGGCAGCATCGGCGTAGCGTCCTCCCGCCAACTCGAGCATTGCGATCGCGGTGGCCGTATTCGATGCCTGGTATCGCCCAACGAGCGGCGTGCGCAAGCGGCGCTCTGTTCCGTGCGCGCCGAGCGTGAACGACGTGCCGCCGGCATCGACATCGATCGCATCGAGCGTCCACTCATCGTGGATCACCAACGCGCGCGTTGCGCCTGCGGCGCGTGCGAGCGCCGCGAGCTGCGCGCGAATCGCCGGATCCGCCTCGCCGATCACCGCCGGCACGCCGGGCTTGAAGATGCCGGCCTTCTCGATGGCGATGGCTTCGGTCGTGTCGCCCAGATACTGCTGATGGTCGAGCCCTATCGACGTGATGCCGGCGGCGTCGGGCGTTACGACGTTAGTCGCATCCAGCCGGCCGCCGAGTCCCACCTCGAGCACGGCGACATCGACGTTCGCACGCGCGAAGTGCTCGAACGCCATACACGTCGTCGCCTCGAAGAATGTCGCGCCCAACCGCTCGACTTCGGGCGTCCAACGCGCGATGAAATCGACCACGGCATCTTCACCGATCGGCACGCCGTTCACGACGATACGCTCGCGAAAATCCACCAGATGCGGCGACGTGTATCGTCCGACGCGAAGGCCTTCGGCGCGGAGCAGCGCGTCCAGCGTGGACACCACACTGCCTTTGCCGTTGGTGCCGGCGACGTGCAGCACGCGCAGCCCGTCGTGCGGGTTGCCTAAAGAAGCGAGGAGCGCGCGTGTCGTGTCGAGGCCGAGTTTCCACCCGCCGCTGACGCGGGCAAAGAGTGTGGCGAGCGCCTCGTGATACGTCGCGGGGGTCGTCAGGCCGATGTCCACCCTGCCGCCGCCGGCTGACCGCTCATGTGGCGCAACAACTGCCCGACCGTGCTCTTGAGATCGCGCCGATGCGACACGACGTCGAGCATTCCATGATCGAGCAGGAACTCGGCGGTCTGGAATCCCTCGGGCAGATCCTGACCGATGGTCTGCTTGATCACGCGCGGACCGGCGAACCCGATCACCGCACCTGGCTCGGCGATGATCGCGTCGCCCAACATCGCAAAACTGGCGCTCACGCCGCCCATGGTCGGATTGGTGAGAATCGAGACGTATGGAATGCGACGCTCGGCGAGCTGGGCGAGGAGCGCCGACGTCTTGGCCATCTGCACGAGCGACAGGATGCCTTCCTGCATGCGCGCGCCGCCCGAAGCGGACACGAGCACGAGCGGATACTTGCGCTCGAGCGAGCGCTGCCCGAGCCGCGCGATTTTTTCGCCGACCACGGATCCCATGGATCCGCCCATGAACGCGAAGTCGAGCACCCCCAAGTTGATCGGCATCTCGCCCAGGGTGCCGCCCACAGTGACGATTGCGTCGCCATCGCCGGCCTTGGCCAGGGCCTTCTTGAGACGCGCCGGATAGTCCGGGAACGCCAACGGGTCCACCGACCTCAAGTCGACGTCCAATTCCTCCCAGGACCCGTCATCCATGAGGATGTTCACGTAGTCGCTGGCGCGGACACTCCGGTGGTAGTCGCATTGCGGGCACACGTTGAGATTGCGGACGAACTTCTCCCGCAAGTCGGTGTGACCGCATGCTTCGCACTTTTCCCAGGCATCTGCCGGGATTTCGAGCTTTTCCCGCCGCGGCTGCCGGGGTTTGCGCTCCTTTCTGAACCAGACCATCTGAGTAATGTGCGCCGTCGGGGCCGCGTACGGAAGCCGGGCGCGCTTCCCTCCGGTCGGGCTTCCAAACTATTTTTGCCCGCGTTTCCGTGTCCAATCTACGATCTCCCTGACGGGATTTTCTCATGGACGGGATTCTTCGCGATCTGCGGCACGGCGCGCGCGCATACACGCGCCGACCGGCGTTCACGACCATCGTCGTCGCCACCATTGCGCTCGGTGTCGGAGCGAACGCTGCGATCTTCAGCGTGGTGAGCGGGATACTGCTGCGGCCGCTTCCCTACCCCCACGCCGAGCAGGTTTTCTCGTTTGGTCACGAGGCGCCGGAGTGGCTCACGTCGGAACCCGACTATCTCGACTATCGGCGCGAGATGACGTCCGTCTCGGGCCTCTCGGCGTACACGCGCAGCGAAGCGACGCTGACCAACGGAGACAATCCGCAGCGCGTCCGCCTGGTACGTGCCAGCGAAGGCTTCTTCCGCGTGTTAGGCATCCCTGCGATGCTCGGCCGGACCTTCGAGGCCGACGAGCACGTGCCGCGTCCGGCCCAGGTTGCGGTGTTGAGCAACGGGCTCTGGCGGCGGAGCTTCGGCGCCGATCCCTCCGTGATCGGGCGGACGATTCGCGTGGACGGCGTGTCCCGCGTGATCGTGGGCGTGATGCCGGGGCGGTTCGACTATCCCGAAGCGCGCACCGACGTGTGGATGCCGTTGCCTAACTTCAACCCCGACAGCCTGGCCGATCGCAGCAACTACGATCTCTTCATGGTCGGGCGGCTCAAGCCTGGAGTCACGCTGGGGCACGCGGCGGCGGAGGCGGCCGCGATCGCCCACCGGATCATGCGCGACAACCCCCAGAACTTCGATCCGTCGCGTCCACTGGTGCCGCACCTCTCGGCGGTGTCCGACGATCTCGTCGGCAAGACGCGACCGTACCTGTTCGCGCTGCTCGGCGCGGTGAGCTTCGTGCTCATGATCGCGTGCGCCAATGTCGTGAATCTGCTGCTCGTGCGCGGCGAAGGTCGGCAGAAGGAGATGGCGCTGCGGAGCGCGATCGGCGCCTCGCGGGCGCGTCTCACGCGGCAACTCCTGGCCGAGAGCAGCCTGGTGGCGCTGGGCGGTGCTGCGTTAGGCCTGGCCCTCGCGTGGGCCGGCGGACGCGGGCTGCGTGCGCTCGCTCCATCGACCATCCCGCGCCTCGACGCGATCGCCATCGACTGGAGGGTGGTGGCGTTCACGGGCGTCGTCGCGTGCGTCACGGCGCTGGTCACCGGCGTGCTGCCGGCGCTGCGCGCGTCCCGCGTGCCGGCCGGCGAGGTGCTCAAGGATGCGGGCCGCGTGGTCGGAGCGCACGCCGGCGGACGTTCAGTTAGGCGTGTGCTGGTGATGGCCGAGGTCGCGTTGGCGGTGGTGGCCGTGGGCGGCGCCGGGATGCTCTTGCGCAGTTTGTGGAACCTCCAGTCGCACCGGCTCGGCTTCGACCCGCACAACGTTCTCACCGCCGGCGTCTCGATTTTGCGCACCGACTATGACGACGCGCACGCGGCAGTGTTCTTCGACGAGTTGGTGAAGCGCATCCGGGTGCTGCCTGGTGTCCGCGACGTCGGCGCCGTCGGGTGGCTGCCCGTGGTAGATGCCGGTGGCCTCTGGGGCTATCGTGCCGAAGGCACGGACTACAGCACCACGCGCTGGCCCGATGCCGTGCCGCAGCAGATCACGCCGGGCGCGCTCGCGGCGATGGGCATTCCCGTGCTCGCGGGACGCTCGTTCACCGACGCCGACCGGCCGGGTTCGCTGCTGGTCGCAATCGTGAGCCGCGGTTTCGCCGACGCCACCTGGCCGGCACAGGATCCGTTAGGCAAACGCTTCCGCCTCGGCGGCGACTCGCCGGACATGACCGTGGTTGGCGTGGCAGGCGACTTCCGCTCTCGCGGCTTCGACGACGCGCCGGAAGCGACGATGTTCTTTCCCTATGCGCAGAGCGGCATCAGCGCCTATGCACAGCCCCGCCAGATGAAGCTGGTCATACGCGTCGACCACGACCCCGGCGCCAAGGCCGCAGCGGTTCGGGCGATTCTCCATTCGCTCGACGCGGGCGCGCCGCTCTCCGAGGTGCGGACGCTCGACGAGGTGGTCGCGACCTCCGTGTCGAGCCGGCGATTCACGACCGCGCTTCTGGCCGGGTTCGCGGTGCTTGCGTTAGTACTCGCCGGCGTCGGGACGTACGGCGTCGTCTCCTACGGCGTCGAGCAGCGCGGTTTCGAGATCGGCGTGAGGAAGGCGCTCGGCGCGGGCGACCAGGCGGTGATGCTGCTGGTCATGGCGGAAGCGATGCGCGTGGCCGTCGTCGGGATCGCCATCGGGCTCATCGCAACGGCCGGCGTTGGGCGCGCCATTCGGTCGATGCTCGTCGACGTGCCCGCGATCGATCCGATCACGCTCGCCGGCACGGCGGCGCTGCTGGTGATCGTGGCGGCGGCCGCCGCGATGCTGCCGGCCAAGCGAGCGCTCGACGTCAGCGCCGCGGACGCGATGAAAGCCTGAGGAGCGCGCGAGCGCGCGCTTCCGTTAGATCGCCAGCTCTCCCACCCTCGCGCCCCGGCCCTCGCTCGAGATGCGGGACAGGAGCCCGATCGCCAGCCAGCACGCGAGCATGAACGACCCGCCGTAGGAGAAGAACGGCAGCGGAATGCCCGTGATCGGCATGAGGTTGAGCGTCATGCCGACGTTCACGATGATGTGTACGAGCCAGCTCGACGCGAGCCCCATGGCGACCAGGCTGCTGAACGAGTCGTTGGCGCGCTCGGCCACGCGCACGGCGCGCAGCAGCAGGAACAGGAACAGCATCAGCGCCACCGTCACGCCGATGAAGCCCAGCTCTTCGCCTAACACCGCGAATATGAAGTCCGTGTGCTGCTCGGGCAGGAACGCGAGACGCTTCTGCGTGCCCATCAGAAAGCCCTTGCCTAACCAGCCACCCGATCCGATCGCCACCTGGGACTGGATCACGTGCCAGCCGGAGCGGCGCGGGTCGATGGACGGATCCAGAAATACCAGCAGCCGGTGCCGCTGATACGGTGCCAAGCGCTCCCAGAGCACTGGCGCTACGACACCCATCACGACGTTGGCCAGCATCAAGCCCACGCCCTCGAGCATGAACGGCTTGTACCAGAGGACGAGGGCCAGCAGCAGCAGGAACCACGCGCCCCACAGGCTGGTGTTGAATGCGAGGATGAGACTCACCGCCGGCGACGCCACGAGCACGAGCAGCGGAAACGGCACGCCGGACCAGTAGAGCATCGCGAAGAAGATGCCGATGAACACGAGCCCGGTGCCGAGGTCCGGCTGCATCATGATCAGCGCCCAGGGGAGGAACGCCACGAGCGCCGGCTGCCACAAGTCGAGCAGCGATTTGGGCGGCTCTCGCCGCGCCGCGAGCACGCGCGCGAGCATGAGCACCACGGTGACTTTGGCCAGCTCCGAGGGTTGGCCTAACCGAACACCGCCGATGGCGATCCAGCTCTTGTGGCTCGCCGCGGTGCCGGCGCCCTTCCCGATTACCAGGAGCAGCGCCAGCAGCACGAGCGACATGAGGTAGGTCGGCAGCGCCGCCCATTCGAAAAAGCGCACCGACGCCCGGCTCACCGCATACGCCGCCACGATGCCGAAAATGAGCCATCGGATCTGCGACGCCCATGCATGCGTCGCCGACGTCGGCACGTCGGTCTGGCCGGCCGAATACACCATGCAGATGCCGTACGCCGACAGCAGCAGCGCGGTCAGGACGAGCGGGACATCAACGACGATCCGTCGCGACGACATCATCCCTCGGTGTTGATGTGCTCGGCCGGCGCGACCTTCAGGTACGACTGAATGATCTCCGACGCGATGCGCGCCGCGCGCGCCCCGTGTCCGCCGAACTCGATCAGCACGGCCACGACGATCTTGGGGTCATCCGCGGGTGCGAATCCGACAAACCAGGCGTGGTCGCGCGTCCGGTCCTGGGAGTTCTGCGCGCTGCCCGTCTTGCCGGCGAGCACGGTGCCGTGGATCTGCGCGCTGCGCGCCGTACCCGATGAGACCACACCCGCCAGCGCGGCGCGCAATCCCGCGAACTGGTCTTCGCTCAGCGTGAACACGCGCGTGCGATCGGGCTTGTGCCGCGCGATTTCGGGGCGGGACTCGGTGCCGTCCGTGGCCAGCGCCGTGTAGAAGCGCGCCATGTTGGCCACCGTCTGCGCGTTCTCGCCCTGGCCGATGGCCAGGTTGAGGAGCACGGCCTGACTCCACCCGCGCTTGCCGTACTTCCGATCGTAATACTCTTCGGCGTCCGCATACGGGAAGAGCGGGCGCGACTCATCGGGGAGGTCGATGCCGGAGCGGTCGCGTCCGCCAAAGCGGATGCCGCCGGCGACCAACCGCGTTAGGCCAACTTTGAGGCCTAACTGATAGAAATAGACGTCGCACGACTGCTCGATCGCCTGGGCCAGCGTGAGGTCGCCGTGCCCTTTGTGGTTCCAGCACTTGAAGTAGCGGTTGCCGAACTGGAAGCCGCCCGTGCACGGCTCCGGCATGCGGTCGTCGAGGGTCACGATCCCGCTCTCGAGCGCGATCGCCGCCGTCGCCAGCTTCCACGTCGACCCGGGCGGATAGCGCCCCTGGATGACCTTGTTGTAGAGCGGCCGCCGCGGGTCATCGTTGAGCGCCTTCCAGAGATCCTGCGGGATGCCGCCGATGAAGCGATTGGGATCGTACGACGGCGCGCTGTAGAGCGCGAGCACGCCACCGGTTTTCGGATCGAGCGCGATCGCACCGCCCTGCAGCGAGTCGGCAAAGAGCGATGCCGTGTATTTCTGCAGCTCGAGGTCGATGTTCGTGTAGAGCGGCGGACCGGATTTGGGGAGCAGGTCCTGTCGCGCGCCGGCTTCGCGTACGACGCGCCCGCGGGCATCTACCTCCACGAAGCGGACGCCCTCCGTGCCGCGCAGCGAATCCTCGTACTCCTTTTCGAGACCGCCCTTGCCTACCTGCTGGCCGGTTTTGTATCCGCGATAGTCCGGCGACGCGAGCTCGGCTTCGGTGATTTCGCCGACGTATCCCATGAAGGACGCGACCGCGGCGCCGTCGGGATAGTAGCGTTTGGGCGCCGACTGAATGATCAACCCTGGAAACTCGATGCGCCGCTCCTCGAGCACCGAGACGACGTCGAACGAGGCGTCCGACAGCACGACGGTCGGACGATACGGAGCGCGGCGATACCGCCTAACGGAAAGATCGATCTCTTCCGGGCTGAGCGGGACCATCGTGGCCAGGCGCTCGAGCGACGCGCGCAGCGAATCGGCGCTCGGACTCAACAGCGACACCGAGTAGCCGGGCACGTTCTCGGCGAGCACCTCGTTGTGCCGGTCGTAGATGATGCCGCGCGGCGCGGGCAGCGGCACCTCGCGCAGGCGATTCTCCTCCGACTGCAGCGCGTAGCGCGAGTTCTCGACGATCTGCGTGCGGAAGAACGCGCCCAGCAGCAGCACGAACAAGACGGCCAGCGCTCCCGAGACGACGCGGCCGCGGCGCGCGACTTCGTTCGGATGGAAGCTCACGTCGCCGGCGCCCGCAGAATGGGGCGCAGAATGAGGAGCGTCAGCAATCCGAACAATGCGGTGACGACGCCTTTGAGCGGCGACCACACCAGCAGTTCGACCAACAACGCGCCGCCGGACATCTGGTGCGCCGCCAACAGCACGATCACATCGAACGCCCACTTGCCGCAGAAGAAGAACAACGCGTTGAGCACCACGTCGTCGGCGAAGAACACCGCCTTGAGCCACGACGCGCCGAACCCGACCAGGCACATGCCTAACGCGCCGGCGCCGAACGCGTGCGGCTCCAACGAATCGGCCACGAGGCCCATCACGAGGCCGAGGAGCGCCGCGCTGCCCGGACGCACCCGGATCGCGACGAGGAGCAGCGCGATGAGGAGAAAGTCGGGACTGGCGTGCCAGCCGAGCATCGGCCGGAGCGTGTAGTGCAACAGGACCAGCACGACGAAGGCGAGGATCGTCCGCGCGAGATCGGTCGGCCTCATCGGGGGCGCCTCGTGACGCTGTCCGGCGGCGCGGCCGGCGTCGCCGTCGCGCGATGCATCGTGTCCGGCGCACGCGACGAATCCGGCCTGACGGCTGCCGGCCGCGAGGCGTCGCGCATCGTGTGCGGCAGCGTGTCGCGCCGGACCCGGTGCACGGTGTCGCGGCGCAGCGGCTCCGCCACGAAGGAGCGAACGGTGCTGTCGGCCTGCGCCGTGTCGCCGCGAGCGAGACGCGATGCGCGTTCGAGTGAGTCGCCCGCCGCCACGATGGCCTTGACCGCGGCGTCTGTGCCGCGTCCGCTCTGCCACACGCCATCGACGCCCGCCACCGTGCGCTGCGGCAGGAGGATCATCACGGTCGACATGTCGTGCGGCAGTACCGACGGCCGCAACAGATACGTTCGCGCCCACAGCTCCGACGTCTTGAGCTCGCCTAACACGGTGCCCACGGGGATGCCGCGCGGAAACGTGCTGCCAAGTCCGGAGCTCACGATGAGGGTGCCCGGCTTGAGGGTGCTCCGCACCGGCACGCCGCGCATCTCCAGCAAGTACCGCTCGGGATCGCTGCCTTCGTGCGCCGCGACGATGCCAAACGCGCTGCCATCTTCGGCCATCGCGCTCACGCGGAAATCCGGATGCGCCCAGACGATCGCGATGCTCATCGTCGGATCCACGGTTTTCACCATGCCGGCGAGCCCTTCGGGCGCCACCACCGGGCTGAACACCCGCACGCCGGCGTTCGACCCCGCCGACAACGTCACCGTGTACTCTTCGCCGATGTCGCGGCCCTGGAGCGCCTCCGCCGGCACGAATCCCCACTTGAGGCGCGCGCCTAACTCGAGCGTCTTGCGCAACCGGTCGTTTTCGGCGTTGAGCGCATCCAGGGTCATCGCTTGCAGCTCGACGCTGTCGCGCGCCGTGATGCGCGCCTCGCGTGTGAGCCACGCCTGGCGCGTCATCTCGGCATCGTGCTGCAGCGACACCAGCGGCGCCAGCACCGTGTGCCGCAGCGCCGCTGTCAATGGATCGCGAAAATGTTCGGGGAGAAACTGTGCGACGAAGGCAAGCACGACACAGACTACGAACAGGATGCTGTCCCGGCGACCATAGGTGCGGGAAACGTTGGTCACGGCGCCATCACGACTGGAGAACAGACCAGTACTTGTCCTCGTCGTCCAGGATCCGGCCGGTTCCCCGCACCACGCAGGTGAGCGGATCTTCGTCCACGTGAATCGGCAAGTTGGTCTCTTGGCTGAGGAGCAGATCCAGGCCGCGGATGAGCGCGCCGCCGCCCGTCATCACGATTCCGCGGTCCACAATGTCACTCGCCAGCTCGGGCGGGGTAATCTCGAGGGCGCGGCGCACCGCGTCGACGATCTGCTGGATGGGCTCCTGGATCGCTTCGCGGATCTCGCTCGAGTGGACGCGTACGGTTTTCGGGATGCCCGACACCAGGTCGCGTCCCTTCACTTCCATCTCGCGCTCTTCACCCACCGGCGCCGCCGACCCAATCTGGATCTTGATCTGCTCGGCCGTGGGCTCGCCGATGAGGAGGTTGTAGTTCTTGCGCATGAACTGCACGATGGCCGTGTCGAGCTCGTCGCCGCCGGTGCGGATGGACGTGTCGCTCACGATGCCGGAGAGCGCGATGACCGCGATTTCGGTGGTGCCGCCGCCGATGTCGATCACCATGTTGCCGGTGGGCGTTTCGACCGGCAGCCCGACGCCGATGGCCGCCGCCATGGGCTCGGCCACCATGAAGACTTCTTTGGCGCCCGCGCCTAACGCGGAGTCGCGCACCGCGCGCTTCTCCACTTCGGTGATGCCGCTCGGCACGCACACGATGACGCGCGGCTTCACCTTGAACACGTGGTTGTCGATGATGAGCGTGAGGAAATAGCGGAGCATCTTTTCCGTCACGTCGAAGTCGGCGATGACGCCGTCCTTCATCGGACGCACGGCCTGGACGCCATCGGGCGTCCTGCCTAACATGCGCTTGGCCTCGAGTCCCACGCCTTTGATCTTGCCCGAGGCGCGATCGATCGCGACCACCGAGGGTTCGTTGAGCACGATCCCCTCGCCCTTCACGTAGATGAGGGTGTTCGCCGTACCGAGGTCGACGGCGATCGCGTTTGCGGGAAAAAGGGATCCCGCCTTGAAGAGGGGCCAGCGCATCAGAAAACCAGGCTAGCGTTCCTGGCGGAACGCGGTGAGCAGCAGGTGGGAGCTTGCACGGTCGCGGTTAAACTAGTCGCGCAGACAAATTGCAGCAAGGTGTTGGCTTGACAGTACCTAGCGTATGTCGATAAGCTCGCGCGCATGAGCGGCATCCCTCCAACTCGTGCCCCATCGTCGTCGTCTCCCGCTCCCCACCGCGCCGCCGAAGTCGCGATCGTCGATCCGTCGGTCTGCGATGCGTGCGGACTCTGTTTGCCGCTCTGCCCGCCCGCCGCGATCATGCTCCGTCGGGACGGGCTCCATATTGACGATTCAATCTGCACTGGGTGTCGCAAGTGCATCGCGCCCTGTCCGGTGGGCGCGCTCGCGATGATCTCGCGAGAAGCGGTGCCGACTATGAACGGCGCACCCGCGTGAGCTCTCGTCGCTGCGACGTACTCGTCGTGGGCGCAGGACCGGCTGGCTTGATTGCCGCCCGCGACCTTGCTGCCGCTGCGCCGGACCTCGACGTGATGGTGCTCGAGCGCGACCGCGCGGTCGGCGCGCCGATCCGCTGCGGCGAGGGCGTTGGCCACGGCGGCATCGCCGAGTTCATGGACCCACGGGACGCGCCGTGGGTGTCGCGACGCATCACGCGGGTGGTATTCGTCGCGCCGGACGGCACCCAGGTGCGCGTGGCCGAGGGCGACGTGGGCTACGTGCTCGACCGGTCGCGCCTGGAGCCGGCGATCGCCGAGCAAGCAGGCCGGCTCGGCGCCGAGGTCGTGATCGCGACCGAGGCGACGGGTGTCACCCGCACCGAGGGTGGTTGGCGCGTGGCGACTCGGGGTCCCTCGGGCTCCGGCAGCGTAGACGCGCACCTCGTGATCGCGGCCGACGGCGTGGAGAGTATGGTCGGGCGCTGGGCGGGTCTCGACACGCGCGTGCCGGCCCGCGACATGGAGAGCTGCGCGCAGTACGTGGTGGGCGGGATCGCGTTCGATCCGGACGCGATCTACCTGCACTTTGGCCACGATATCGCACCCGGCGGCTACGCGTGGGTGTTTCCGAAGGGCGTCGGCGTGGCGAACGTCGGACTCGGGATCGTCGCCCTGCGCGGCGAGCGCGGGCGGAGCGCGCGCGCGTATCTCGATCGATATCTCGAGTCCTATTTCCCCACGGGTGTGCGCACGGGCTACACGGTGGGTGGGGTGATCGTATCGCCGACGCTCGCGCGCACGGTGACCGACGCGATGATTCTCTGCGGCGACGCGGCGCACATGATCAATCCGTTGTCGGGCGGCGGGATCGTAAACGCGATGAAGGCCGGCCGACTGGCGGCGCACGTTGCCAACGCGGCGCTGCACGCGGGCGACACGAGCGCTGCGCGCCTCGCAAAGTACCACGCCGACTGGATGCGTCTGTTAGGCGACGACCACGTGCGCTTCTATCGGATCAAGGAAGCTCTGGCGCGGTTCGACGACGTGTTCTTCGACAAGCTGGCACGGTCGGTGAATCGAATTCCGGAAAGGCGCCGCACCCTAGGCAAGATTTTCGCGCGCGCCCTCGTGAGGCACCCGGCGCTGTTTCCCGTCGTGGCCAAGTACTTCGTTTAGGCGTCGGCTGGTCGTGTCCGTGCGTTACAGAACCGGGCAGGGATTTGCGCGAAGTGGCGGGCGGGCTACTCTACAGCTGGTGCTACCTCCCGCAGGCGACTGCGCACCGCGTCTGCTCCGCTGCGGCGCCGAATAATCGACGTACCAATCGCGCACCGATTGGCGAGGGTGCCCGCGAGTGCGTCGGCGCGCCGAAGATGCCCGACGCCGGGCATCGGCGGCGACCACATATAGACCGGGTGTCGGGGGACCGCGAACAGGTCGCCGGTGCAGCTCCGTGCGCCGCCGATCGTGAACGCGAGCTCGTAGCCCTCGCGTTGGGCAATCGCACGCTCGCGTTGGGCGTGCGCGCCGAACGGCCAGCTCAGAGCGTACGGGTCAACATCGAGTGCCGCGCGCAGGTCGCCGCGGGATTGCGCGAGCTCGCGCGTCACCTCGCGTTCGTCGAGCCACGTGAGACGCGGGTGCGTCGCAGTATGCGACCCGAACTCGATGCCGCGTGATTGCCAGCGCCGCATGTCGCGCCACGCGAGGTGCGCGAATCGGCGGCCGCCGTACGCCACGTCCCAGCGGTTGAGCTTCCCCGCATAGTCCGTGACGACGAAACAGATCGCGGTGAAGCCGTGCGCGGCGAGCACCGGGAACGCGTGGTCGCGCAGTGCCCGATAGCCGTCGTCGAACGTGATCGCGATCTCGGTGCGCGCGGGCCGCCGGACGCCCGTTAGGCACGCACGGAGCTCGGCGAGCGTGAGGGTGGTGTATCCCGTGCGCGCGAGCCGCTCCATTTGCCGAGCGAACCGCCGGGGCGACAGGCGCGTGACGCCGAACTCAACGCGCCGGTCGACCTTGTGGTAGCACAGGATGCACGGCGGCGTCACGCCAACGCGCGTTCCACCGGCGTGTAGTCCAGGCCGAAGGCTTCGGCCACCGCCGGATAGACGACCTTGCCGTCCACCACGTTGAGCCCCTTGGCCAACGACGCGTTCTCGCACAGCGCGCGCTTCCACCCCTTGTTCGCCAGCTGCAGCGCGTACGGGAACGTCGCGTTGGTCAGCGCCAGCGTCGACGTGCGCGGCACGCCGCCCGGCATGTTCGCCACGCCGTAGTGGATCACGCCATCCACCACGTACACCGGATTCTCGTGCGTCGTCGCGTGAATCGTCTCCACCGAGCCGCCCTGGTCGATCGCCACATCCACGATCACCGAGCCGGGCTGCATGATCTTCAGGTCTTCCTTGCGCACGAGCCTCGGCGCCTTGGCGCCCGTCACGAGCACCGCGCCCACCACGAGATCCGCCGTCGCGATCTGCTCGAGGATCGTGTGGCGGTTGGAGTACACCAGCGTCACGTTGGCCGGCATCACATCGGAGAGATAGCGGAGCCGCTCGAGCGAGATGTCGAGGATCGTGACCTTGGCGCCCAACCCGGCCGCCATCTTGGCCGCGTGCGTGCCCACCACGCCGCCGCCCAGGATCACGACCTTGCCCGGCGGCACGCCGGGCACACCGCCTAACAGAACGCCGCGGCCGCCGTGCAGCTTCTCCAGGTAGCGCGCACCCTCCTGCACCGCCATGCGGCCCGCCACCTCCGACATCGGCGTCAGGAGCGGCAGCTCCCCGTTAGGCAACTGCACCGTCTCGTACGCGATGCACGTCGCGCCGCTCTGCATGTGCGCGCGCGTCAACCGCTCGTCCGCCGCGAAATGGAAGTACGTGAAGATGGTCTGCCCCTTCCGCATCCGCTTCCACTCCACCTCGATCGGCTCCTTCACCTTCATGATCATGTCGGCCTGCTTCCAGACCGCGTCGGCGCCCGGCGCGATCGTCGCGCCCGCCTTCACGTACAGATCGTCCGCGAACCCGCTGCCTTCACCCGCCGATTTCTCGACGAGCACCGTGTGACCGCTGGCGACCAGGGACTCCGCACCCGCCGGCACCAGCGCGACGCGGTTTTCGTTCGTTTTGATCTCTTTCGGAACGCCGATGAGCATGGCTCGAAATGGTGGTGTACAGGTTGTCGGAAAGTGAAAGGCGGATTGGCCGCCGGCGGATGCTACCAGTCGCCGTCGCCCAACGCCAGCACGGTTTGTCGGTCCGGATCGAAGTACGCTCGCGACACCTCGGCCACCGACTCGGGCGTGATCGCATCGATCAGGGCCAGAACGTCGTCGAGCGAGCGAAACGGCTCGTCGTACAGCGCGACGCCGGCAGCACGATACATCCGGGACGACGGGCTTTCCAGCGACAGGGTGACTTGTCCCTTGAGCTGGCTCTTCCCTTCCGCAATTTCCCCGGGCGTGAGGCTGTCGGCGGTAAGGCGCGCCAGCTCGTCGAAGATCGCGGCGCGCGCCTCGACCGCCGTCTCGGGCGCGGTGCCCACATAAACGCCGTGCGAGCCCGTCTCGGGATGAAAGTTCTGGAATGAATAGACCGAGTACGCGAGACCGAGTTCTTCCCGCACACGCTGGAAAAGCCGCGAGCTCATCCCGCCGCCGAGGACCGTGTCCACGAGCACGACGGCGTATCGGCGCGGATCGCTGTGCGCCACGGTCGGTGAACCGAATACGATGTGCGTTTGCGCACCTTCGCGCGGCACGTGACGCTCCGACGGCGGCGCCGCGACGAGTGCCGGTGTTTCGAGCGGCGCCGCATCCCCGCGCGCGACGGCGCCCCAACCGGTTTGCTCGAGAATCTCGAGCAGCCGATCGTGATCCACGTTGCCGGCCGCGGCCACGACGACCTGCGGCGGGTGGTACGCGCGCGAATGCAACTCGCGCAGCTCGCGGACGCCGAGCGAGCTCACCGTTTCGCGCGTGCCGAGGATCGAATAGCCATACGGGTGCGAGCCCCACATCGCTTCGTTGTGCAGTTCGAACACGAGGTCATCGGGCGTGTCTTCGACCATGCCGATTTCCTCGAGGACGACTTTGCGCTCGAGACGCAGGTCTTCGGCGCGCAACAGCGGCTGGAACACGAGGTCGCCGATGACGTCGGCCGCCTGCGGCAGGTGTTCATCCAGCACGCGCGCCTGGTACGACGTGTGCTCGCGTGCGGTGTAGGCGTCGAGCGATCCGCCTAACACTTCGAGCGACAGCGCGATCTCGCGGGCCGAGCGGGAGCGCGTGCCTTTGAAGACCATGTGCTCGAGCAGGTGCGAGACGCCCATGCGGTCGCGCGGCTCGTGGACCGATGCCGCGCGCACCCAGGCTCCGAAACTGACCGACCGCACTCCCGGCATGTACTCCGAGAGCACGGTCAGTCCGTTGGGCAGCGTGGTGCGGCGCAGCCCGGTGTCGGGCTTTCGCCTAACCGGGCTCACCGCCGCGAGCGACCTCCGCGACGCGAGCGCGGGCGTCCGTGCGATTCGGCGGCGTCGCCGCCGTTGTGGGGCTCCGCCTCTCCGCCGCCCGCGCCGGCGGCCGCGGGTTCGCGATCGCCGCCACCCTGCGGACGTTCGCTGCGCTGCCGCTCGCCGCGGCCTTCGTTGGGCTGGTCGGGCGTCCCTTCCGGCTTCGGAATGAGCGCCTTCATCGAAAGACGCAAGCGTCCGCGTTCATCCTTATCGATGAGCTTCACGCGGACGGTGTCGCCCTTCTTGACCACATCTTCGGTTTTCTCGGTGCGGCCGTGCTGGAGCTCGGAGATGTGCACCAGGCCTTCCGTGCCCGGCAGAATCTCGACGAAGGCACCGAACGGCGTGGTGCTCTTGACCACGGCGTCGTAGGTGGCGCCGATCTCGGGCTCCTTGGTGAGCGCCTGCACCAGCGAGCGCGCTTTCTCCATTGCCTCGCCGCCCACGGCGGCGATCGTGACCAGGCCTGTGTCCTCCACCGTGATCTCGGCGCCCGTCTCGTCCTGGATCCCGCGGATCGTTTTGCCCTTGGGTCCGATGAGGTCGCCGATCTTCTCCGGGTTGATCATCAGGGTGACGATGCGCGGCGCATACGGCGAGAGATCGGGCCGCGGTTGGGCGAGCACCTTGTTCATCTCGCCTAAGATGTGCAGCCGTCCCTCACGCGCGCGGGCGAGCGCTTCGCGCATGATCTTGAGATCGAGGCCTTCGATCTTGATGTCCATCTGGATGGACGTGATGCCGGTTTCCGTACCCGCCACCTTGAAGTCCATGTCGCCTAAATGGTCCTCGGTGCCGAGTATGTCCGTTAGGATGGCGTAGCGATCGCCTTCCTTGATGAGGCCCATGGCGACGCCTGCCACGGGCGCCTGGTACGGCACGCCGGCATCGAACAGCGCGAGCGATCCGCCGCACACGCTCGCCATGGACGACGATCCGTTGGACTCGAGGACGTCGGATACGACGCGAATGGTGTACGGGAACTTCTCGAAGTCGGGCAACAGGGGCTGCAGCGCACGCTCGGCCAGGTTGCCGTGGCCGATTTCGCGGCGGCTCGTGCCGCGCATCGGCCGCACCTCGCCGGTCGAGAACGGCGGGAAGTTGTAGTGCAGCATGAACGTCTTGGTCGTCTCGGCCGGATCGTCGATCGAGTCGAGGCGCTGGACATCGTTGGCGGTGCCTAACGTAGCGACGACGAGGGCCTGCGTCTGGCCGCGCGTGAACAGCGCCGAGCCGTGGGCGCGCGGGAGGATGCCCGTCTGGATGGTGATCGGACGGACTTCGTTGGCTTTGCGGCCGTCCACGCGCTCGCCGCGTTCGAGCACTTGCGAGCGGAGCGCGCGGTATTCGACGTCGCCAACGAGGTCGGCGATGTCGCGGGCGTTGTCCGGGAAGTCGGTGGTGACCGCGGCGATCACTTCGCGCTTGACGAGCTCGATGGCGTCGATGCGCTCGTGCTTGTCCTTGCGATTGATCGCTTCACCGATCCGGCCTTCGGCCAGATCCTTGACGCGGGCCTGGAGCTCTTCCGGATGGTCGGCGCGGGTCCACTGCATCTTCTCGACTTTGACTTTGGCGAGCAGCTCCTTCTGGAAGCCGATGAGCTCCTGGATGGCGCGGTGCGCGATGCCTAACCCTTCGATGACGTCTTCTTCGGAGACTTCGAGCGCGCCGCCTTCCACCATGACGATGGAGTCCTTGGAGCCGGCGACGATGACGTCCATGTCGCTGAACGCGAGCTGCTGGAAGGTGGGGTTGACCACCCACTTGTCCTGGAGGCGGCCTAACCGGACGCCGGCGATGGGGCCGAGGAACGGGATGCGGGACGCGTTGAGCGCGAACGAGGTCGCGAGCAGTGCCAGCACGTCGGCGTCATTCTCCTGGTCGGCGGAGATAACGTAGATGAACACCTGCACTTCGTTCTTGAAGCCTTCCGGGAAAAGCGGGCGAATGGAGCGATCGATGATGCGCGCGGAGAGAATTTCTTCGTCGTGCGGGCGCCCCTCGCGCTTGATGAATCCGCCGGGAATTTTCCCGGCGGCATAGGTGCGCTCTTTGTATTCGACGGTAAGCGGGAAGAACGGCAGGGGGCTCAGGCTGTCGCTGACGGTGACTGCCGCCAGCACCATCGTTTCGCCGTACTGGACGAGGGCGGACCCGGCGGCTTGTTTGGCCATCCGGCCGGTCTCGATCACCAGCTTGCGGCCGGCGAATTCTTTTTCTAGTCGTTGCATCATGGTTGTACTCGTAGCGGGAACACAAAACGCGCGGGGACCAGGAATGTGGCGCCCGCGCGGAAGTCGTAAGCCGGTGATTTAGTGACGCAGTCCAAGCTCGGTGATGAGCTGGCGATACCCTTGAAGGTCCGTCCGCTTCATGTAGTCGAGGATTCTGCGACGACGCCCGACCATCTTGAGCAGACCACGCCGAGAGTGGTTGTCTTTCTGGTGGATGCGGAAATGGTCGGTGAGGTAGTTGATCCGCTCGGTGAGGAGCGCTACCTGTAGCTTTGACGACCCGCTATCCGTCTCGTGTGCGCGGTACTTTTCAATGACCGGAGCTTTGACAAACGCCATTATGTATATTCCCCCGACGCGTTACTCTCTCGTTGGCCGAATTCGTTGAAGCACAGTAATTTAGTTGCGGTCGACTTCTCTGTAAAGGCTTGAGCGTCGTGCCTGAGCGCTACGTCGGCAAGCAGCTGGGTCGCTTCCGCATCGACGAGGTCGTCGGGTCGGGTGGTTTCGCGTGGGTATACCGCGGATACGATCCCGAGCTCGAGATTCCCGTTGCCATCAAGGTGTTGAAGCCCCAGTACGCGGGGGACGAGACCTTCGAGAGCCGGTTTCGGCGCGAGGCGTCGACGGCGGCGAAGCTCAGGCATCCGAACATCATCCGGATTCTGGCGGTGGGTCGCGAGGCCGACGCCGTCTTTTTCGTGATGGATTTTCTGCCCACCAGCCTCGACCAGCGGCTCAAGATCATGGGCACCTTGCCCGAGACGCTGCTCATCCGGTTGGGCATGGATGTGTCCGCTGCGTTGGGGTTCGCGCATCGCGAGGGGGTGATTCACCGCGACATCAAGACGGACAACATTCTGTTCGACGAGCACGGCAACGCGGTGGTGGCCGACTTCGGCATCGCGCGCGCGGTGACGGGCTACATCGAGCAGACCGGGACGAACATGGTGGTGGGGACGCCGCACTATTTCTCGCCCGAGCAGGCGCGCGGCCTGGCGCTCGACGGCCGCGGCGACATCTATTCGTTAGGCGTGACGTTGTTCCGGGCCGGGACGGGCGTGCTGCCGTTCCAGGGCGAGGACTGGTACGAGATCGCGCGCCAGCACGTGGAGGATCTGCCGCCCAAGCCGCGGTCGTTCAACCCTGCCCTGTCGCGGGGGGTCGAGCGCGTGATCCTCAAGTGTCTGGAGAAGGATCCCGCCGCGCGCTATCCGACGGGCGATGCCCTGCACGCCGAGCTCATCCAATTGTTAGGCAGGGCGTCGACGCCCGACACGGAAGCGACGGTCATGATTCCGACGCCCGTGGCCGGCGTGGCGATGCAGACCGGTGTCGAGATCGTGACCGACTGGTGGCGGCGGTGGGCGAGGCGGCCCCGCTGGGTGGCGGCCGCCGGTGCGTTAGGCGCGGTGGCGGTCATCTCGGCGTTGGCGTTGAGCCGGGGCAAGGCCGAGGCGGCGCACGCCGTGGCGCCGCCGGTGGCGCATGTGTCCGATTCGACCGTTGCGTCGGCGCCGGTGACGCAGCCCGCGACCCATGTGGAGTCGGCATCGGCGATCGTGCCGCAGGCGCCGCCTCCGGCCGCCCCTGCCCCGCCGCCCGTTCTGCGCATCGTCGCGCCTAACGACGCGCAGGTGCGGGTGGATGGGAAGGTCGTTGGGCATGGCAACTGGAGCGGGACCCGGTTCGCGGCCGGCGACCATCGGGTGGTGGCTGTCGTGCACACGATTGCGGGGTGCGCGGGCGCGACGGACAGCGCGATCGCGCAGGTGCCGGACCACGGCGAGGTGCGGGTGAAGCTGGCGCCGCATCCGTGCGGGACGGTGTCGGTGGACGCCGAGCCTAACGGGGCGCGGTGGGACCTGTCGACTGTCGATGGGGCGAGCGTGGCGGACGGGGCGATTCCGCAGGCGACGCCGATCGTGGTGCCGAGCGGGGCGTATGTGCTGCTGGTGTCGAAGAGTTACTGCGCGGATTATCGGGCGCGGATTGCGGTGCCGGCGGACGGAACGCACAAGGAGCGCGTTCGGCTCATCTGCGGGCAGTAGGCGAGGGATTACCCGCAGGAAAGCGGAGCGCTGCTTAGACAAATGGATTGACCACGCGCACGCCGTCGAAGTCCTGACCATGCTGCAGGTCTTCTGTGCAGATCGTGTCGCAGCCAGCGATCCGCGCCGCCTCCACGATGGCGGCATCCCAGTAGCTGATTCGCCAGCGTGCTCGCGTTGCGAGGGCCGCGCGCAGCAGCGGCACGGTGAGCTCCTCGACCGGGAAGCGCAACAGCGTCGCGATGAACGCGACGGCGGACTCATGGGACAATGCCGCGGTCGCACCAGTCCGCGTCGCCTGGACGTAGAACTCTTGCAGGACCTGCACCGACAGCGCGAGGTCTGGCTCGTCGAGGAGCGTAGCGGCGCGCTCCGCCTTGGCGCGATCCGCCTTCGCGGAGCTTACCGCGTAGAGCAGGACATTCGTATCAACGAACCGCACGGCGCTTGTGGACGTCGTCGCGGGAGAGGCGCTTGGACGCCGAGAACCCGGGCTTCGATGCTCGAATGCGCGCGATGATTTCGTGCTGCTCGCGGCGGAGGCGCTCGAACTCGGGCTCCTCTTCGACGAGATGGATGAGGAACTCACGGACGAGCGCGGAAATGGTGCTGTGCTTCTGGGCGGCGCGGACACGCGCGCGGTGATAGAGGTCGGCGTCCACGGAAACTGTGATATTCTTCATATGTCACAGTATAACTGTTTCACAGCCAGGTCAACCCTGCTTCCGAGGGCACCCCGGACGGGGTCGGCGAGCTCAGCTATATAAAAAGTAGTTCGGGGTCTGCTCGGCCCGGGCGTTGACGCCGATCGCGGTGCCGAGCGGGGCGTATGTGTTGCGGGTGTCGAAGAGTTAGTGCGCGCGCCTCGTGCGCGCGGGCGGGGACGCGTGGATCACGCGCGACCTCACCGACGACGAGCTGGCGCACGGCGATCTCGCGACCATCGCGCGCGACTTCTACCAGCGCTACCGCGCCGTCCTCAGCGGATAAAGAGAAAGCCCGGCCAGATCGCTCCGGCCGGGCCGCTATTATCTGCGACGAAGGTTATCGAGTGCTTACTCGCGCAGCTCGCGCGATCGCAAGGAGCACTGTGCCATCGGCTGAGTCCTGCGAAAAACCGATCAGACGAAGGGCAGTTCCGTTGGCCAGCTTGAAATATGCTTGGAGATAATGCCCCTCACCTGTTGCAGCTCGAGCGTGGTAATACCGCAGTCGTGCTCCGTCGCCAAGCGACTCAGAACATAGGTGCGCCTCCGGATTAGCCGACGTGGTGTCCGGAGTCTGTTCGGCACCACGCCGATAACTGATACTCGCGACTTGGCTGGCCCACATCTGCCCAGAATCTGTCTGTACTATCTGATAGTCGGGAGGTAGCAGCAAAACCAGCGAACCATCCGCCGTCGGAGTGGTGTGCCAATCGCGCGTCGAACTTTCATACTGCGGGCATCGTACTGTTTCTCGCACGCTGGCCTGCGATTCGTCGTGACGTTGCTCAGCCTTGGCGCACGCGCTCGATTGGACAAGGACAAGGACGGCCAGCCAAGCGCCGATGCCACGCCCGAGTCGGTTTCTGCCACCTCGACCCTGACGGCACTTCGAATAGTCTAATAACGGCATCTTAATGGCCTTCCACTCGCGGCGTTGTAGATGTTATCCCCCTTCCTTACGGCGTCGTTCTCTCCACGCGTGCCGCTCGTCATTTTCCCTCCACGAGCGACAGGGAAATGGTGATTGAGCTCGTGAGCCATCACTTGAGGGAAGCTAAACGCCGCTCGACCACCATCGCACTTACCCCATGCACCGGTGGAGTATGCCAAGGCATCGGCATCTCTAAAGATGCTGATCTTATAGGGACTGTACTGTGGCGACTCCGCCTCCGCACCGAACGCAACGCTGAAAGTAGCGTCCGAACCAACCAGGTCACTGAAGCCAGCCCGCAATGCGTCGAAGCGCTTGTCTCCTCCTGACCGCACACTCGCCGGATCAACGCAGTTCTTCTTGTCCAGCGAGAACGTGGTGTTCGTTGCGGACTCGGTTGTCTTCTTGAGATCAGAAATCTCAGCTCCCGAACCTTGGAAGCAGACTTTCAGGCCAAACGGGTCCGCGAAGTTCACCGGGTCGCCCTCCGCAAACCCATACAGATTCATGCCGCCATCGAGCCCAATGGGGTCTTCCTGCGTGAAGTGATCCCTTCCGTCGTCTGCGTATGATTCGCGGTTGGGAAATTACCGTTTCGTAATCGGTTAGGCGGTTAGGCCGTCCGATTTTCATCGTTCGTGAGGTGTCGAGGCCCAGCGGTGCACTTTTGGGACATTCCCGCGCGCGAGTCGGTGTCCCGCGCACGCGCGATGTGCACCGTGCCGAGGTGCCGCGTCGGACGGGCGTGGCGCTCAGCGCTCGAAGAGATCGGCCGCGAGCGTACCGGTCCACGTCACGCCAGGGCGATCGCCGCGCTTCCCGCACTACGTCTCACAAACCCGCCGAAAAAAAGGAGTGCAGACTCGGCGGAGATCAAGTTCCTGCTCATCGGAAACGAAGATCACATCCAAGTGTGCGTCGCGCGAAAACAGGTTTGAAAACACTTCGGCGACACGTCGCACAATGAGGGCGGCCTGTTTTGACGGTGGTGCCAAACAAAGCGCGATACCGGTTCTTTGATTAGGTCCAAAGCCGATACGGGCTAAGTATGCTCGCTCGACGTCCCGGAAGTCTGCGAGTGCGGATTCCAAAGCGATTTTGAGTTCACGTTCGGGGACTCCGTCCTGCTCACCTAGGAACTCAATTCGTGCCTCGTTCCGCTGCGTAGGATTGCGCATAGCATGCCGATTGCTGAGTGTCCTTTTGTGCAATTTGCACTTTACTCGTGAAATGGGTCGACGCTCGTCACTTTCAGTTGCTTGGCGGCGTTTGGTATGACTACTTCCGTTATACCGCCAGGGCCACTCGCGCCCGGCGCCGCTTTTGTGACGCTTACGTCCGTCATGTCAGTGATGACGCCGGTGACAACGCTCGTCCTCGAATTCTCGGCTGGCAACCCTGCGTGAGCAGCGTAGTCCGGAGTCGCATTGGGATCGACCGTCGTCCAGGACCTGCCAAGTTGCGTCGCCTTTCCGCCGTAGACACGATAAACCTTGGTCCCAACTCCAACTTGAGCCGCTTGCTCTGTGCTTGGCGCGCCACTGGAAAATAGGCCCTTTGCCATCGAGACCAGTCCACGCCCGGTCATCAAAACGTAGGCAAAACCGGCCGCCGCTAAATCCGTTCCCAGCTCATCGTGTTCCAGCCCAGGTTCTTGAGGCGCCTCCGGAGCCGGTCCATCAGACTGTGTGCAATTGCCTCGAACCAAACACGTCAGGCCAAAGGGATCGCTGAAATTGACTGGGTCCCCATTCGCAAAGCCGTATGCGTTCATCCCTCCCGCAAGTCCCAATGGGTCTTCTTGTGTGAACTGACCCCTTCCACCGCCTCCGTCTGACCGGCGAGTTGGAAGCTGGCGTCGCGTCGTCGGTTAGGCGGTTAGGCTGTCGGAGTGTCCATCATACTTTTGGTGTCGAGGCCCAGCGGTGCACTTTGGGACGTCGACACTCGTACGTCGGCCCCTGCGCAATGAAGTACACCATGCCGAGGACGCGTCGGACGCGATTGCGGACGCGAGCGGGGCGAGGGGACTCAGTGCGGCGCGCGCCGAGCGCTGGCTGTTGCCCGCGACTGAGATTTGCATAATTTCGTTATGCACGGGCCGTTAGGCCCGACGCGGGGGGGGGGGGCGAGACGTCGTACGTGCTGATGAGCTCCGCGCCGTTGGGCTTGGTCACGGTGTGAGGCCGGCCGAACTTATCGATGTAGTACCGGAACCAGTTCTGCGTCACACATCCTGGATGCGGCTCACGCGGCCCGCGGCGCCGGAGGCGATCGAGTCGCCGCCCACGCCGCGCGTCTGTGTTGGCCAGCGACGAGACATTTGTGCGGATCGTCAAGAAGGCGCCAGGGACGGCGGGCAACGCTCAGTCGGAGTGAAGCTGCTGAAGCGTGAGATCATCTGCTTCAAGTCGAGTCGATTGCGAACGACTGCGTACAACACTCCGTCGTGCGATGAGAAAAAGAAATGGCGGCCCGAGGACGGTATTACGTACGCATCCCATTGAAAGACCAGCGGCAATACCAGCGCGACTCGAGCGGCTAACTCTTCGTCCGGCTCGAAGAGCGTAGCTGGAGCATCTGCAAGCGCTGACGTCACGAGATTCGCCCGCCGTGTATTCTCGACTAGCGAATAGCCCACTTGCTCAATGCTCTCGCTCCAGATGTCCCAACGCGTAATCCACAACATGCTCCCATCAAATTTTCGTCGGTCATCGTCCCCAATGAAGGTCGTCAGCATCGCCTGCCCAAGAGACACCAAGCGGGGGGCGTCGTGTGGGAGCAGCATCTGAGCACAGTAGTGCTCCTGCCGCCCGAAGCTCAGACACGGTCGGCTATGCGATCTGACCGAGACGGCTCGCTCAATGCACCATGCTGAGGCTTCTTGAGGTCGCAGCGCGCGCATAAATGATGAGTCGGTCAAGGAACTGGTATAAGATTGCGCGGGGGGAATAGTACCCGTGAGCCCTCGCTTACGACCCAGTAGAGAATAACGCCCGCGGTAACTGTTTTCACAGTCGTCTCTGCGCGACCGATCCCCAGCGTTCCAGGAGCAGCTTCTGACAAACCAAACGTTGGTAGGTTTGCAACCGCGAGCATCGCAGGCTCTAGCTTGACGAGGGGCGCGGTTTCCCGCGCCACGCCAAGAAAGATCTTACGCTGTTCTTCCTCGGTGCAGCAGAAGAGCCCAAACGGATCGCTAAAATCCACAGGATCCCCATTCGCAAACCCATACGCGTTCATCCCTCCGGCGAGTCCTAACGGGTCTTCCTGGGTGAACTGCCCCCTTCCGTTGCCTCTGTATGATCGGCGGGTGGGAAGTTGCCGTCGCGCCGTCGGTTAGGCGAT